>NZ_BAABWX010000002.1 GCF_040364665.1 Cognatishimia sp. WU-CL00825 | reverse complement strand
CTTCCAAAACCCTGAATTCCAGTTAGCTTCAGGTCGAACACGTGAAACATCGCGCTATGAGATGATCTCCACAGCCTTATCCACAGCCCCTGCTCGCGTCGGCACCAGAATCCCTCCGGAATCGCAGCAAGCCCTGCGACTCGCCCCGATCGACTCGCCCTAAGGCATCAACACCGCCGCGCGCTCATAAGCACTGACATCTGTTGTCAGGTCATCATAAAGCACCTCGATCTCGACCGAAGCGACGGACTGAAGCGGCAAGGTCGTATAAATCTCTGTGCCTTCAGGGATTAGCCCAACCGAATGCGTGACAGGATCACACTCTGGAATTGGCCAGAGCTGTTGCGGTCCACCGTTGACGGAATAGCGAATTTCATAAAGCCCGCATCGCCAGCTTAGCAAGTGAGTAAAATAGATCAGGTCCTGTCCTTGCCATTCCCGAACCGCAATCCAATTGGCTTTGGTCGCGGTCAGGATCGGTTTAACTTCTGTCGCGGTCAAAAACTTACCTGACGGCGACTGATCTTCGGCTAGGCGATCTTCGGCAGCAAGCGTTCCTGACAGACATATCGTGGCAATCAAAGCTGCCCCGGCCTTGGGTAAAGATCTAAACATAATGAATCCTCCGGTTGAGATGGGTTTTGAGAGAATAAAGATAGCAAGTTGCTTGGCCCCAGACCCACTTTATTTGTAAGCTCTATAAAACCTACCGTGCAGAGAATGAAAAAAATGGCAAGAACCGCGGTTTCGCAAACCTTTAATATTTTACTCGTCGCCCAGAATGGCCGACTTACTTATGAAGCCATTCTTTTGTTGGCCTCTTTACGGGCACAGTGCCCTAGCTTTGCCGGACGGATTTTTGTTGCAGAGCCCCAAGCTGGCCCTCTTTGGCAAAAGAACCCCAGCATTCGCAATCTGGCCGCCCGCGACCTGATCCAAGAGCTTGGGGCCGAGATCATCCCCTTTGAGAGCCAACATTTTGGCGAAAGCTACCCCCAGGGCAATAAGATTGAAGCGCTGATGGCCCTGCCCCAAGGCGAGCCATTTCTGTTTCTGGACACCGATACATTGATCTTGGGCGATCTTATGACAGTGCCTTTTGACTTTGAGTGCCCTGGTGCCTCGCAAAAGGTCGAAGGAACTTGGCCGAAACCCGAACTCTATGGGCCGGGGTACACCGGACTATGGAAATCGCTTTATGACAAGTTCGACCTTGATTTTGAAAGCTCGCTCGACCCCTCTCAGCCAGAAGACTACTGGCGGCGCTATCTCTATTTCAATGCAGGTTTCTTTTTTTACAAATGCCCACATGAATTTGGCCGCAAGTTTCTAGAATTTGCTCTTGCCATAAGAGACCACCCACCAGAAGAGCTGGTGTGTCAGGTCATGGACCCTTGGCTCGATCAAGTCGCGTTGCCATTGGTCATTCATGCCCTAGGTGGTGGTCGTAATGTTCTACCCAATGGGCTGATGGATGGCAGTATCACTTGCCACTATAGATTGTTGCCTCTGCTATATGCGCGCGAGGCAGATTTGGTTGTCTCGGTACTGGAAGAGATTTCAGCCCCGCAAGAGATTAAGAAAGCCTTGAAGCAGTACGATCCCTTTAAGTTTATGATCTACCATGGGCGCGGTCAAAAGGTGCGCGCCCTGTTTGATCGCAAAAACCTGCCGCGCAAAGAGCAAGCCATTCGCAACAAAATCAGGCGCGAGGGGTTTTGGATGCGCTGACGCATGTCTCATCTTGAGCATTGATCCCTCGGGCTTGCGTGCATAGGGTGCCTTCCAAGCAAACTTTGGAGGATATAATGACCGACGGACCAACCCTTGGTTTTGACACGCTGCAAATTCACGCTGGCGCAGCCCCTGACCCCGCAACAGGCGCACGTCAAACACCCATTTACCAAACAACCGCTTATGTTTTCCGCGACGCAGATCATGCGGCGGCATTGTTTAATCTGGCCGAGGTCGGCAATATCTATTCGCGGCTGACCAACCCAACGGTTTCCGCCCTAGCAGAGCGCATCACGCACCTTGAAGGTGGCGCAGGTGGCGTTTGCTGCTCTTCTGGCCATGCCGCACAAATCATGGCGCTATTCCCACTGATGCAACCGGGCTGTAACGTTGTGGCGTCCACACGCCTCTATGGTGGGACCGTCACGCAGCTTAGCCAAACCATCAAACGCTTTGGCTGGTCTGCGAAATTCGTCGACTTTGATGATGAAGCTGCCGTGGCAGCCGCGATTGACGACAACACCCGCGCGGTTTTCTGTGAATCTGTGGCGAACCCCGGCGGCTATATCACCGATATTCCGGCGATTGCTGCCATTTCGGATGCCGCCGGCGTACCCCTGATTGTCGATAACACCTCTGCCACACCCTATCTATGTAACCCAATTGCTTTGGGTGCGACGCTGGTTGTGCATTCTACAACGAAATACCTGACCGGTAACGGTACAGTCACAGGTGGCTGCGTTGTCGACAGTGGTAAATTTGATTGGCTACAGAACGACAAGTTCCCCTCTTTCAGCCAACCAGAGCCAGCCTATCATGGTCTGGTGTTTGGCGAGGCGCTGGGTCCGATGGCCTTTACTTTCCACAGCATCGCGATTGGCCTGCGTGATCTGGGCATGACAATGAACCCACAGGGCGCGCATTATACATTGATGGGCATCGAAACTCTTAGCCTGCGCATGCAAAAGCACGTCGAAAACGCGCGCATCGTGGCGGAGTGGCTCGAAAATGACGACCGGGTTGACTATGTTACATATGCGGGTCTGAAATCTTCTCCTTATTATGAGCGCATCGAAAAGGTCTGCCCAAAAGGGGCAGGTGCCCTATTCACCTTTGCAGTCAAAGGCGGGTATGACGCCTGTATCAAACTGGTGGATAGCCTCGACATCTTTAGCCATGTCGCCAATCTTGGTGACACACGTTCCCTGATCATCCATTCGGCATCAACCACACACCGTCAGCTGACCGAAGACCAACAGATTGCCGCAGGGGCTGGCCCGAATGTTGTGCGCCTTTCCATTGGCATCGAAGATCCAAAGGATCTGATCGCCGATCTGGATCAAGCGCTCAGCAAAGCAACGTCGTAAAATTCAAGTTTAGATAACTAAAGAGCCGCCACATTGGCGGCTCTTCCTTCACAAGTAAGTCGTCATGCGCAGCGCGTTATTGCGCAATTTCATAAACGATTGTCACAGTTGCGCTTGTGCTAAGCTCTCCTGCGGCTATGGGGACGGCTGAATCCATCGCCATTTCCGCCCGTGCTGCAAATCTGGGCTGCGGAGCAATGCGCACACCCTCGTCAATCGAGATAATTGCCCCAAGATCTACGCCTGCGGCCTCTGCATACAATGCCGCCTTGTCGCGCGCATCAAGCACCGCCTGTTTGCGCGCCTCTGCTAAGGCGACCGAAGGATCCTGCATCGCAAAGCTTAATCCGTTGAAGACATTGGCACCTTTGGTAACAATTTGATCCAATGAGTTTCCAAGCAATGTCAGATCGCGCACGCGAATAGTCACTTGGTTTCGCGCCTCATAGCCGCGAATACGCGCCACCTCATTATGATTGGCCCCATGATCCCAAAGCGGATTCAGTTGCAAATTTCCAGTTTGCATATCGCGCGGCGCAACCCCCATATCCGTCATAATATCCAGGGCGGCCTTGGTGCGTTTGTTGACTTCATCCAAGGCCTCGCGGGCTGTATGGGCCTGAAACCGTGCCCCCAGCGAGATTATCGCCATATCCGGGGTTTGCTCTACTGTCCCGCGACCCTGCACCACGATTTGCCCGGCCTGCGCCACCGCAGGAAGCATAAGCCCGACGACCAAAACCATTTTCTGAACGAACCGCATTGAATGCTCCTTGATATTTATCTGGATTTAAGACCTAAGATCTTTGGCACGAAAATACTTGGGGATATTGGGCTTTTTCTTCCCCTCGGCGAATTCCTGCTATAAAATCAACGCAGCTTGAACGGGCCTTCTGCCCGTCACCTTCGAATGTTAGAGCCGATATATGACACCGGATTTTGCGCTTTCCCTATCTTTTGAAGGCATTTCTCTATTATGCCGCGTTCCAGAGGGATGGCATAAGCTGGGGGAAGTCCCCCTGCAACACGCTGACCTTGATGCCGCTTTGGCGGATTTGCGTGGACTGGGCGAGGCCCAGGCCAATGGCAGCGCGCTTTGCAAAATTATTTTGCCTGACGACCAGATAAAATATTTATCTCTGCCTTCCGCTCAGACAACAACAGAACAAACCGTTCTTGCCGCCCTAGAGGGCGCAACGCCCTATGCCACCGACGACTTGGCCTATGACTTCGTTGAAGACGATTTCGGCATACAAGTTGCAGCCGTGGCCAAGGAAACCCTTGCAGAGGCCGAAAATTTTGCCCGCGAGCACGGCTTTGAGCCGGTTTGCTTTGTGGCAAAATCCGCTTCTGACGACTTTAATGCCGAAGCTTTTTTCGGAAAAACCCATTCTGCGACAGAGCTGGTCGATGATCCCTCCAGCATTCGCCCCGACAGCGCCGTGGTGTCAATCGTATCAGAAGGGCCGCTGGAACGCCCAAAATCCGAGGAAACCCAGCCTTCGGCGCCCCCGTTTGCTACGTCGCGCCGCTTAACGGCAATTGCGGAAACTCCTTCTGAAGATGCGACCCCCCTGCCCGGAGCCCACCGCAGCCTTGAAGCACAAACCGATGGCGCAGAGCCCCAGCAAGACACGGCAAAAGAGCAGCTCGCTACGCCCAGTATCGTAGGGACACAAGAGCCCAGATTTGACCCCGCAACACTGATAGCAGGGCTGAAACAACGGCCAGAATCCGCAAAAGATCCCCGCGCAAGAGGTACATCACGCCAAACGCCGCCAGTGGTTTCTAAAACGGCTGATGCCCCGGCGATTCAGAAAGAAAACCCTTCAATTCAATCGGGTACAAGTACGCCCCCCCCGGTTCAGGTTCAGAGCGTCGGAGGTAAACCACGCTATTTAGCTTTGGTTTTGGTGGCCTTGTTGCTGTTGTTTCTTGCGGGAGCTGCGGCCTGGGCATCATTGTTTACAGAGGGCGGCCTCGCCGGATTGTTTTCGCGCCAAGATAGCGTGCCGCAAATTGCGCTTGTGCCGGAGGACACCAAGGATGTCGAAAGCTCTGTTTTACCACCTACCAGCGTGACCACGGTGACAGACAGCGCCGAAATCGAAGCGATGGACGCAAACGAAGGCATTGTGCTGGATCCGGTGTTGGCGGCGGCGGGGCCGACGAATTTGGGGGATGCGTTTTATGCGGCGACGGGAATTTGGGATCGCTCGCCGATGCAACCTGCAACACCTCGGGCGGGCAGTGCAGAGGGTATATATCTGGGTGCATTTGAAACCCAGCAACAGACCCACGACGCAATCGCCCTGCCAACCGCAGCAAGCTATACCCCTGATTCCACAATAAAAAAGCAAAACAACCCGGTCGCAGCTGGCGTCACCTTTGAACTGGATGAGCGCGGTCTGGTTGTCGCGACTGCCGAAGGGGCCTTATCTCCCGAAGGCATCATGGTCTATCTTGGAAAGCCCGCCGTTGTACCGACGGCTTTCCCAGACAGAACCGTACCAGAAGCCGAGATTGAAACCCCGGCGATCGACCCCGAAGTACTCAAACTTGCGAGCCTGAGACCACGCCTGCGACCCTCTGATTTAATCGAGCAAAATCAACGTGCTACCCTAGGTGGCAGCACCCTTGCAGAGCTTGCAAAATACCGCCCCAAACTACGCCCTGCACAGCTTGAAAAAATCGTTTCAGTAGATCCTGCGGCCATTGATTTGGCGGTGACAGAAGCAGTGTCAGAGGGGGGGACGGATCAGGCGGTTCTGGCGAGTTTGCGGCCTAAACTGCGCCCCAAAAACCTGCCCGCAGCGCTTGCCCAACCCAAAAATGACGCGCCAGCTGTGGCGGTGCCCCGGTCCGAGCGCGCGGCTCCGGCCATTCCGACAACCGCCTCTGTTGCGCGGAATGCGACGCAAAAGAACGTCATAAACCTTAAGAAAATCAACCTCATAGGCGTTTACGGTGCCACTAACGATCGCCGGGCTCTCGTGCGATTGGCAAGTGGGCGCTACAAGAAAGTCAAAGTGGGTGACCGCATCGACGGGGGCAAGGTTGCCGCCATCAGCAGCAATGAGCTGCGCTATGTTAAGGGCCAAAAAAGCCACGTTCTAAAGATGCCCAAGGGCTAAGCGTGCGCTGGTTTAATCTTTGGTTATTTGTACAATTTGTACGTTTCACGGCCTGAAACGTACGATTCGAGCCGCAAAGTTACGCACTTGATTGCGGTTTTGACTCACTGTTTTGATCTGACCTGCATCAAAGACGCCCTTACGTGGGCTGATCTATAGTGATTGCGACATCAGAAGGGACTGCAGTTTTTTGGCCCTTTGACCCTGTCACCTTTTTAGACGCCGCAAACTGGAGCGGCATTGGCCCGTCGTTAAGCAATGTAAACTGCTTGGTTGCTGGGCATTTTTAGGAGACCCAACATGTATAAGAATATTCTCGTTCCAATCGCACCTGACCACGGCACCCCATCAGGCCCGGCATTAGATATCGCGCGCCGACTGGCCGCTGACGACGCAAGAATTACCGCGCTGACGGTGCTGGATGTCATTCCCGAATACGCATCAATCCAATTGCCAAAGGAAATTCATGACAGCCGCAAGGCAGAAGCTCGTGAGATATTGGCGGGTGATCTGGGTGGCGTCAAAGACATTAAGCCTATGGTCATCACTGGTCACAGCTATCGGGGTATTCTGGATTATGCCGAAGAAACCGGAGTGGACTGTATTGTGATTTCGTCCCACCGGCCAGAATTGGCAGACTATCTGCTTGGCTCTACTGCGGCGCGCGTCGTGCGTCACGCAAATTGCTGTGTACATGTGATCCGCTGATCACTTTACCGGCCAACGAATATAGTAAGGGCAGGCCTAAGCCTGCCCTTTGCCTTTGCAAGCAACGCATAGGCATCTGAATTATTCAGCCGCAGGGGCCTGAAGCTCGCCGCTGTCGATCTGCTCTTGTTCAATGCTTTCAAACAGAGCTTTGAAATTGCCTTCGCCAAACCCGTCATCACCCTTGCGCTGGATGAATTCAAAGAAGATCGGACCGATCACTGTTTTAGAGAATATCTGCAACAGGATCTTGGTTTCCCCGCCATCAACCACACCCTCGCCATCAATCAAGATGCCGTGTTTCATCATGCGATCCAACGGCTCGTCGTGGCCCGCGACCCGCTCTTTGGACAGTTTGTAATAGGTTTCTGGCGGGCCTGGCATGAATTTCAGACCCTTGGCGGCAATCTTATCTGTTGCGCCATAGATGTCTTCGGTGCCAACGGCGATGTGCTGAATGCCCTCGCCATTGTATTTCTTCAAATAGCTGACGATCTGCCCGGTTTCGCCGCGGTCTTCGTTAATTGGAATGCGGATCTTGCCACACGGGCTGGTTAGGGCACGTGACAAAAGACCGGTGAATTTACCTTCGATGTCAAAAAACCGGATTTCGCGAAAGTTGAACAGGTCGCCATAGAATTTGAACCATTTGTCCATGTTGCCTTTAAAGACATTATGGGTGAGGTGATCGAGGTAATAAAACCCGTCGCCTTCGGGTTTGGACTGGGTGAGCCAGTTGAATTCGTCGTTAAAGGGTGAACTGTCGTAATATTGATCGGTGAAGTAGATCAACGATCCGCCAATGCCTTTGATCGCAGGCCAATCAAGGGTTTTGTCGTCCGCATCATAGGGTTCTGCCCCTTTGGACACCGCGTGTGCATAGGCCTTTTGCGCGTCAACCACCCGCCAACCCATAGAGGGCGCACAGGGGCCATGTTCGGTTACAAACCGCAGCGCAAAGCTGTCAGGTTCGTTGTTCAGAATATAGGTGACATCGCCTTGCTGCCAAAGTTCGATATCTTTGGTTTTATGGGTGGCGGTGTGAGCATAGCCCATGCGCTGAAACAAATCGCGCAGTTGCTGTGGCTCTGGATGGGCAAACTCGACGAACTCAAATCCGTCGGTGCCAGCTGGGTTAAAACTGGATATCTCTGCGCGTGGCGCATCATGTGGAAAAGGACCCATTGCGCGTCTCCTTGGGTTTGGTATTGCCGGATGTCTTGTCGCCGTAAGAATAGCGGGGAAATCAGGCGTAGAATCCGCGAAATGACGTGCGCTTTGGTCCAATTATGCGTATGATGTAGAAAATACCCCCCTTTTGCGCGGAAATCACGCATCATGCTGGATGAAATCGACAAACGCTTGCTGGCGGCCTTGCAGACCGACGCCCATTTGACGGCGCAGCAACTTAGTGACCAGTTGCATTTGTCGTCGAGCCAAGTTGGGCGACGCAGGCAGCGGCTGGAAGCCGAGGGCTATATTCAGAATTATGCCGCCAAGCTTGACCCGGTGCGCCTGGGGCTTTCGGTGCAGGCCTTTGTGCAGGTGCAGTTGGGCACCCATGGGCCGGATCAGGCCAAGGGCTTTGGGCGTTTGGTGAACACCCGCCCCGAGGTCATCAGCGCTTGGACCCTGACCGGGGACGCCGATTACATGCTGCGGGTATTCTGTGCCGATCTGCAAAGCCTGAACACTCTGATCCACGAAATTCTGTTGCCGCATCCTGCCGTGAGTCGGGTGCAAAGCCAGATCGTCATGGACCAATTCAAACGCGACGCGCCCCTGCCGACCTGACCAAAGAGCCTAGGACCCATTATGGACAGTTTCTTGTTTCAAGCTTCAATCTATCTGGTCGCTGCAGTGATTGCAGTGCCGATTGCGGCGCGGTTGGGGCTTGGGTCGGTGTTGGGCTATTTGACGGCCGGGGTGATTATTGGCCCGGTGTTGGGACTTGTGGGCTCGTCACAAACTCAGGATTTGCAGCATTTCGCGGAATTTGGCGTTGTGATGATGCTGTTTCTGATTGGGTTGGAACTTGATCCGCGGGCGTTGTGGGCGATGCGACACAAGTTGATTGGCCTGGGGGGGTTGCAGATTGTGCTGACCACTTTGGCGATCATGGTGGGCATGATGGCGCTAGGGTATATCTGGAGCATTGCGTTGGCGGTGGGGTTGATCTTTGCCCTGTCGTCCACCGCCATTGTGTTGCAGACCCTGTCAGAAAAGGGCCTGATGCAAACCGCGGGGGGACGGTCGACCTTTGCGGTGCTTTTGACCCAGGATATCGCAGTGATCCCGATGTTGGCGGTTTTGCCGTTGCTGGCGCTGCCCAAGGTGATGACGCTGGCCCCTGATGGCTCGATCAACCGGAACCTTGAGGACGCACATGACGCCGCACACGCGTCTTATTCGCTGGTTGAGGGCCTGCCGGGCTGGGGCGTTACATTGGTGACTTTGGCGGCGGTTGCTGCGGTGATCCTGGCCGGCATCTATTTGATCCGCCCGTTGTTCCGCTTTATTCACGCGGCGCGCCTTCGTGAGATGTACACCGCCACCGCCCTGCTGATCGTGATTGGCATTGCGTTTCTGATGACGCTGGTGGGCCTGTCGCCTGCTTTGGGCACCTTCCTTGCCGGCGTTGTTCTGGCAAACTCGGAATTCCGCCACGAGCTGGAAAGCGATATCGAGCCATTCAAGGGCCTGTTGTTGGGCTTGTTCTTCATTGCCGTGGGGGCGCAGATTGATTTTCGCACCCTGTTTGGTGACCCTCTGAACATATTGGGCATGACCCTGGCGGTGATGGCAATCAAGGCGGTTCTGCTGTGTATTCTAGGGCGGGCATTTGGCCTGCGGGGGCGCAATCAATGGCTGTTTGCCTTGGGTTTGGCGCAGGCCGGTGAATTTGGCTTTGTGCTGATATCCTTTGCGATCCAACAGAATGTAATCCCAGTGGCCCTCAGTGAGCAGCTTTTGCTGGTGGTGGCGTTATCGATGCTGATCACACCTTTGCTGTTCATTTTGCACGACGTGATCACCCGTCGTATGAGTGATGGCGAAGAGCTGCTGGATCCGGATGTGATTGATGCCACCGGGCCGGTGATCATTGCGGGCATTGGGCGGTTTGGTCAGGTGGTCAATCGGCTGGTGCGCGCCTCGGGTTTCAAAACCGTGATTTTGGATCATGACATGAATGCGGTTGCCGCCATGCGCCGCTTTGGCATCAAAGGATTTTTTGGCGACCCAACCCGCCCCGAGTTGATGAAAGCAGCTGGGCTAAAGGATGCCCGGGTTTTGGTGGTGGCGGTGGATGATCCCGAAAGCGCGCTAAAACTGGTGACGCACGCGCGCCGCGAACGGCCTGACCTGCATATTGTCGCCCGGGCGCGGGATCGCCGTCAGGTGTTTCGCCTGTATCAGGCCGGTGCCAACGACATCGTGCGCGAAATGTTTGACAGCTCGTTGCGCGCAGGCCGCTACGTTCTGGAGAATATGGGCCTGTCAGAGTATGAGGCCTCGATTTCAGAACAGACCTTTTTCCAGCATGACCGTCAGGGCGTGCGCGAACTGGCACAACTGTGGGATCCTGATATTCCGGCCGGGGAAAACCAAGCCTATATCGACCGGGCCAAAGAGTTGGAAGCCGAGTTGGAAACCTCGCTTTTGGCCGCGCTGGAAAAGACCGAGGCGGCAGAATAGCCGTTTGGGCGACATTGATGAGTATCGGGCGTGCGGGATAAAGCGCCCGTTCGCCAGTATGATCCAATGGCCGCTTTTCTAACAACTCAGACCATGATCATCGCAAGCCTTGTCGGCAGGCCCATTGCTCGTAGCGTGCTTCTAGAAATCGTCAAATTCCGGAACGTTTCCAAGCCTGACAAGGAAGTTTGGTGATCCGACTTCGCCACTGTTTGGGTCTTCACTAATCATATAGGCATCAGCACCGGCGCAATCCGTGGACTGGGCCTCGCGTTCTGCTCTGTTCTGAGCTTCTGCCGCAGTTGAATATTGAAATTGCTTGCCAATTTTCAGGCCAGCTTGCCCGTTTCGACCGGGTTTTTGTTCCACATATGTCTGGCAAATATAGTGAACTTTTGTAGCGCTTTCGCCTAGTTGCGTCATAATTAAATCCTTCGCGCTTGTTGTTGCGCCATTGAAATTTGAAAGGCGCGGTCGAAAAGCAGTTTATTGCGATATGGCAGCCTTGGATTGCCTTATCCGGAGCACCAACGCTAGTTTTTTTTCGGAGTGTGCGCTTCTCGTTCGAGGCGTGCAATACGTAGCCGGTCATTCTTGGCTTGCCGCTGTTCAGCCTCTTCTTCGACCATCTTCCGGACGATCCGGGTGGTCTTGTCCATGGGCGTTTCGGATTTGGGAATTCGAGCTTTGAATGCGCTTGTTTTTGTCAGCTTGGTCAATTGATTTTCTCCTCGTGAATTTGTTGGGCACATTGGGGCGAAATCGTTCAAACCAATGCTAGGTGTTTGCTTGGGCCTTGGTGATGATGTGTGTTTTGATCCGGTCGATCATCATGCAGAATTGTTAGAATATCAGGAGCGGCCATGGCGCGCATCAAGGCGCCATAGTTCATGTTAAACTGCATTTCCGATCCAACGCAGAGCGCTGTGTCTTTGGCACCAACAACCAGATGATCACTTGTTGCACCGATGAGAGTATTGCCCGACGGCATCGAGAGCCCTGCCGCATCCGTGTCCTGATACCCAATGGCAAGAATGATACGCGTCGTTTCTGAAGTGGCGGGAACAAGCCGAATTGTTGCCAAGGTAGGATCGGCACAGTTCATAGGTTGGCGCGCACAGATGGTGTCTGTCTCAATAACTTCGGCGACAAGCGTGAAGGCATCTCGAAACATTCCACCGATCTGATTCCCTGTGATCGGATCGACACCAAGCAGAATTGCTTCTCCGACGCGTAGATCATTAATCCGCCCTGTGATGCGCGCACCAAACGCCCATGGCAAATTTACAGAATTGCCGCCAGATACTGTATCAAGCGATGGGCCACTTTGTTTTTCGACGTCAATGGCAAGAATAGACAAAGCCTGCATCTTGGCGGCGGTTGGTGCAATCCCACTCAGACACGCGAAGTTGGCTCCAATGCCTTTCAGCACCACGCCGGGCATGTCCACCACCTGCTGAGCCATATGGCCGATGTCTTGTGGCATGATCCCTTCTCGTTGGTCACCCATTTCGACCATCAGAATAATGCCGTGAACCTTGTTTTGCTGGAGCGCGGCAACAGCCAAGGCCTCAATCACAGTAACCTCTGTGTTGTAGCTCGCCTCGCAGAATTGCACCACGTCATCGACCTGGCTCAGCATTGGAGTTCTGATCAAGGTGATTGGGCAAGTCATCCCAACTTGGCGTAAGCGCCTAACATTGCTCAACCGCGCCTCGGCCAAACCCTGTGCGCCACCATCAAGCATTGCTTGGGCGATGGCCGGATGGCCACACACAGCTTTGGTCACTGCGCTCACGCGGATGCCACCCACCTTTAACCGCTCGACAATCGTGCGAGTGTTGTGGCGTATCTTGCGCAGATCAACGTCTATGCGCGGGCACTTCAAATCGCGCCCAACGACGTTTCTTGCTGTAGACCGGGATAAGCCCCAACAACCATGTCGAGCAAATGTGCAGCTGGTCTGCTGAGAACATCAGTCACAGGCAGGCTGAGTTTTTTTGTCAGGTGGGCAATGGTGTTTGTGATCTCGGTTTCAGACATACTTTCGTGATTGAGCGTAACGCCGATGACCTTGGTGTCAGCAAATGCCTCGATCAAAGCAATCTCACTCGCCGGTGTGGGCATTCGCATGTCAGGAAAATCGCAACGATGGGCCCGTTTGGGAGCATGCTGAAGGATGACAGCGTCCGGTTGGCTACCGCGTAAGATAAAGGCTGATGTGCAGAACGCTGGATGGCTCAATGCACCTTGGCCTTCGATCAAAATCACTTCGGGTTGCTCCGCTTCTGAGGCCGCAACAATAGCGCCCTCAAGTTCGCCGCAGCAGAATTGGGGCGGCACGGCATCCATGGCCACACCATATTTTGCGCCCTGCATCAGACCCGTCTGGCCTGTGCCCACCAGTACAGTCTTGACGCCGATCGCGTTCAAATGCCGGGCCAAAACCGTTGCAGTGGTTCTTTTGCCAATGGCGCAATCGGTTCCAAGAACAGCAATCCGCAGAGCAGCGACCCCAGCGACACTGCCGTCAAATAAACGCATATCTTTGCTGGGCTTTGGTTTGCGGATGTCGCGCAAGGTGACTTGTCTTGCTATCGCCGCTTGCGTGATTTCGGAGTCGTCGCTCAGATATTCATGCAAGCCACTAACGATGTTCATTCCACGCGCGATTGCATCGAGCACGACGCCACGATCAAAAGTCGAAAGCTGCCCTGATGAGGGAGCCATTCCATAGATGAATGTATCAGGCTTATGGAGCTCGCGGCCGACGGCAGCATCTAGGTCTTTGAAAATTGGTATATTGTTCAAAACGTCATCCAGAACCTGCCCGCTGTTCTCACCGCTGCGGGTACTGTCGATGACCGAGACAATTTGGTACGCCTCTGAATGACGCACAAGGCCGTTCGCTGTCTTGCCATCAATTTTGGCAAAGTTGCCTTCGCAATAGACAACCGCGGTCGGGATCTGAGTGAGCGAAGACGTTCGTGTCGGTTTGTCACCGATCATAGGAGGCGCTTGAGCGCCCCTGATGGGACGGCGTACAGTATCACCCGTCTGGATTTCGGTTTTCATTTTGTTTCCTTTAATAGCGCGACTGTTACAGGACCTGTGCTGAAGCGGGCATCTTGGTGCATGCGCTTAGTTTTTAAGAACGCACTGGCCCTTGGATTTCTGAAAGTTCCGGTTGCATTCCCACCGGTTTCCAGACCTGTCGAGATGGGCATTTTCAGGGACATTGATCGCTTCGCAGCCCGCACCTGCAACTTCATAACCCCTCTCGCATTTCCATCCTGAGCCGTAAGATGTGCTGTCAAGAATTGCGAACTCTGGAATGACTATTGCCGCGCATAGACCGTCTCGTTCAAAGAACCCACGTTCACAGGTCCACAGCTGTCCGTAACGAGATCCAGTAAGATACCCGTTGATCGGAACCTCAATTGCACTGCACTTGTCGTTGTCCTTCTCAAACCCACGTCTACATTCCCATGCTGACCCATAGGAGGCTTTCACCAGGTAGCCGTTTTCCGGCACGATGACCTCTTGGCAGATATTATCAACTTTGAAAAATCCGCGCAGGCAGTGCCAGCGTTTGCCCGAAGGGTCCAAGAAACCGCCATCGGGGACAATCACTGCAACGCAGGTTGTTTCATCAATCTCGCGATAGCCATGGTGACATTCCCATCCGGAACCATAGGCGCGCAGCGTTTCATACGCATTTTCCGGGACCACAATCGCTGAACAGGTGTCACCTGATAGCCGGTACCCGATATTGCATTCCCAACCATCCCCATAACTCTTTGCGCTGGCGTTTTCAGGCATGGTTTGTGAGATCGCAGGCAACACCAAGATTAGAAGCGCCAAAAGTGGTCCGAAGAAAAAGGCCCAAAGAACTCGGGTACTGGTAAACCTAGGAGCGTCGCAAATTGCGAATGTCGATTGTGGTAATGCAGTGGATTTATGACCCATCCAAATTAAGCCCCGCGAGACAAGCTTCTGCAAGGTTGCGGTCTGAAGCATCTGAACCGGGGCGGATCGCCCATCCCGTTTCCATCATTGCTTTGCGGCGGCCAAAGCCGGAGAGATCCCCAAGATTTGTAAGTTTCTCTGCGCGTTCCGGATCGGACTCTGAGTTGTTCAGACACACCGGAACCATCGCCAAAGTCACTTCTTCAATCGCCAAGTCCTGAGCCATAGTCTGGGCACTGCCGCTTGTCGTCCAACCACCCCACGTAAAGCCAAGGATAGAAATCGCAACCGCACCACCCAACGCACCGTAAAGGCCGGGTTTCGTCCATTCAGGAAAAGTCATTTGTTGATCCTTTGACGGAGAAAGCGCCGCCTCACTATTTTTACGCTGACACGATATGGTATCAGAGGCGTATCTACGTTGTGCCGATGGTCGGCACCGCGCTGTTCTTGTCTGACCCCAGTTCAGGGGCTAGAGCAGCCGTCAAAGTTGCCTGTACCTACGGCAAGGACGTTGCGGTCGTGCGCGATAACATCGGCACCCTTCCCAATGTCATTGCCCTGATGCGGCACGTGACAGTTGAATTTTTATGATAGAAGATCGTCGTCCGCTCTGGCAGGCGATACGCCTCTGCCGAAGTAAACCACAACTTTGTATCCTTCATATAACATTTTAGCGCTTTGATTACAATGTTAGTTGGGTTGAACGGGGTTCTAATACCGCCCATGACCTTTATTTGAGAGCAGGGCGAACCGTCGATTGTGAGTGTCGCAGCTAGCCCGTTAATTCACGCACTCGCTATGCCTATGCCGAAAGCTGCCGATCGTGCGTCGCGCAGCTTTTTACACATTGGGCTCGATCCGGACATGCCGCGCCAATGCATAGTTAAGGGCTTGGGTGTTGAAACACACAGCCATGGTTGCGTGAATGGGGTTAGCCGCAGTGTGCCTTTTGCGCCTTGAGCCAGCCCAATGACTGTTCCGTGTCGCCTTGCGGTTTATATTCAGCCCCAATCGCCGCGCTGTGGCCCAAGGTTTTTAAGAGCGAAAACACCTTGTTATAGTCAAGTTCCCCGTGATCGGGCGCACCACGATCCGGCACTGCGGCGATCTGTATGTGGCCGATCCACGGCTGCAAATCAGTGAGCTGCTGAAACACATCACCCCCCATGCGTTGCACATGGTAACAGTCAAACATCAGTTTTAGATTTGCCGCCCCCAGCGCGTTGATGAACGTCAGGGCCTGATCGGTTGTTGTCAGAAAATAGCCCGGAATGTCATGGCTGTTGATCGGTTCAATCAAGATGGTTTTGCCGCAGTCTGCGGCTTTTTCACAGGCATAACCCAGGTTGTCCGCAAAGGTCTGCGCGGCGGCGTCACCTGTGGCGATCCCGGCCATAACATGAATGTTGGGGGCCTGAATGGCCGTGGCATAAGCGATGGCTTGATCTATGGCGGCCCGCGCTTCTTTGCTGCGCCCCGGCAGGGCAGACAGCCCAAATTCACCTTTGTTGATGTCACCGCGCGCCGTGTTCAGGCCAAGCATCGTTAACCCGGTGGCGTGCAACGCGGCCTGCACATCTGCTGTTGCATGCTCATAAGGCCAATGACATTCAACCGCATCAAAGCCCGCGGTCTTTGCAGCCATAATGGCGTTTGGCAACGGCATATCGTTCCAAAGGAAACCCAAGTTAGCGGAAAATTTCACGATGTGCCCTCCTGAGCGATAGACCGCGAGGCGACGCGTTTTGACCCGTATTTAGACCGGACGACGGGATCGGTTCAAGCCAATCAAGGGGCAGATCGGGCAGAATTTCCGTAACCGAACTTAGGGTTTCCTGCTGCTGTTGGGGGCCGTCGCAGGGGTCTTGTTTGCAGCGGACGCCCCGATAAAGCGGCTGGCTTGGGCTTTGTTTTCAAAAATATGGGTGCGCGCGTCTGGAAACACCCTGTGCAATTTCATACGCATAAACGCAGAGCCAGAATACCGGCTGACATTGCTGTAATAGCGCTGGGTCATGTCCTCTACCATGCGCGCCCAATCCGCTTCGAGCATTTCATCAATCTGAAAGCCATCATAATTGGCAATCACATCCACCCGCCCGGACAGCCCCTCGCAGGTTTTGGTCACGATCTGGCGCACACGGCTGATATCCTCGGCCGAGCGCACACGCATTTTTTCGAAATTCAGGAACAATTGACCGGTTTCTATATCCACGGCGATCCGGCTGGGCAGATCAAGATGCAGCAAATCATTGCGCAGCCCCATCTCGGCCTCTTGAAAAATGCGCGCATCCATCTGGCGCACTTCGGCAACAATCGGCGCGACGTCCATTTGCCCCAGAATGTCGCGTTCCATATCAACGCCGGGGGCGATTTCCACCAGTTTGAGCCCCTGGGGTGACAGTTCAAAAACACAGCGCTCTGTGACAAACAACACGGGCTGGCCGATGCGCGCGGCGCGGGGGCCTGAAAAGGTAATTTGCTCGACCGCTTGAATAAGCTTTCGGACAGCGCCTTCCTTGCGGATGTTTATGTGGCCATCATGCACCTGAACGTCGAGCCCTGCGGTGGTGAAGGTGCCGGCAAACACAACGCGTCGGGCGTTTTGACTAATGTTGATAAAGCCACCAGCACCGGCCAGCCTTGGTCCGAACCTTGAGACATTCACGTTGCCCGCCATATCAGCCTGCGCCAGCCCCAAACAGGCCATATCCAACCCACCACCATCGTAGAAATCAAACTGGTTGTTCTGCGGGATCACCGCATCGGTGTTGATCGCCGCCCCAAAATCCAGCCCCGAGGCGGGCTGACCGCCAATCACGCCGGGCTCTGCGGTCAGGGTCAGGTGGCTTAGCAAGCCCTCTTCGGCGGCAACTGCAGCGACCCCTTCGGGCATGCCGATCCCAAGGTTAATCACCCCATTCACAGGCAATTCAAAAGCGCAGCGCCGGGCGATTATCTTACGCATGTCCAATGGCATCGGGGGAATTTCGCCCTGCGGCGCGCGAATACGGTTGGTGAAACCATGGCTATAATCCGTGCCATAGGTCTGCACATGTTGTTTTGGATCTGCCACCACTACGGCATCGACAAGAATGCCCGGAATATGGACCTCGCGGGCGGGCAGACTGTGGGCCTCTGCGATCCTTTCGACCTGCACAATCACCACGCCACCGGCGTTTTTAACTGCCATGGCCTGAGCCAAATTGTCGATCAACAGCGCCTCGCGTTCCATCGAGATATTGCCCGCTTCGTCTGCCGTGGTGCCCCGCAACAACGCAACGGTGATGTTTTGGGCCGGGTAAAACAGGTAATCTTCGCCGCCTATCTTGATCAGTTCAACCATGGGTTCGGTGCTGATGTCATTGATTGCGCCGCCCCCGAGCCGTGGATCAACAAAGGTTTCAAGGCCGACCTTGCTTACCATTCCAGGTTTGCCCGCCGCGATATCCCGGTAGAGCTGACTGATGCAGCCCTGCGGCAGGTTCCAGCCCTCGATTTTGCCCTCGATGGCCAGTTTGGCCACCTTGGGGATCAATCCCCAATGCCCGCCGATCACGCGCTTTAGCAGCCCCTCGTGTCCAAGATGATTGAGACCGCGGTCT
Source organism: Cognatishimia sp. WU-CL00825 (assembly GCF_040364665.1). Lineage (NCBI taxonomy): Bacteria > Pseudomonadati > Pseudomonadota > Alphaproteobacteria > Rhodobacterales > Paracoccaceae > Cognatishimia > Cognatishimia sp. WU-CL00825. The sequence goes on along the minus strand of NZ_BAABWX010000002.1, from coordinate 273,514 downwards.
TTGCCATCACCTTGCCCCGCGGCAAACACCAGCGACAGATCTGCCGGGTGGCCGCTGTCCAGAAACCGGGTCTCGATCGCCGATAACAGCGCGTCTGGAACCCCAATACCAACGAAACCAGAAGTGGTGAGGGTGTCACCATCCCGGATTAGGGCGGCAGCTTCAGCGGCGGAGACAACTTTGCGTTTCATAGGCATCATTTCACGCCTCAGACCTTTCTGCGTCAACTGCTAATGCAAATAGGTATTGCCTGGGCTGGGAAAGAACTGTGATGCGCATCAGAGTGGGGACTGCCCTGCCCCTCATGCGACGCGCGCATTGCCAATTGTGTCATAAACCGTTTGAAAAACCTGTTCTAGCGCATCGCTGGGCACGCCACCAAAGGCCAGACGCAGGGCCTGCGGGATGGCAACGGTGGTGGCAAATGCTGCGGCACCAGACACCGAGATGCCCTGTTCTTTGAGGCGCGCAATGAGGGGGTCGGCTCGGCTGCCTTTATGCAGCGGCACCCAAGCAAAGCCCGCATTGGGATGTGACACAACCGACGCTGGACCCAATATCTGCTGGCAAAGGTGCTGACGCGCTGCGCCGTCCTGCCTGCGCGCCTGTTCGCGGTTTTGCAATGTCCCGTCTTGGATCCAACCGGTGACCAGACCAGATATCAGCGCTGGTGCATTCCAAGTTGTGGCCCGGATGGCCTCTTGCAGTCTAATCTGGCAAGGTTTGGGGGCGATCAGAAAGCCCAAACGCAGGCCTGTTGCGAGGCATTTGGAATAGCTGCCCACATAAATCGTGCGCTCGGGTGCCAGCGTCACAAAGCTGGGGGGCGGGTTGGGTTCCAGAAAGGCATAAGCCGCGTCTTCGATTATCTGCAGGTCAAATTTGCGCGCGATTTCGACAATACGCCGGCGGGTCGGCAAATCGATGACCCCGCCTAACGGATTGTGAACGGTGGGCATCAGATAGACCGCGCTGAGCTTGTGCGCGCGGCATTGTTTTTCTAGATCATCCGCGTCCATCATCCCGCGCGGCCCTTGTACAGGAACAAGGCCAAGCCCCTGTAGCGCCGCGACGGATTTGAAGCCGGGATAGGTTAAGGCGTCAGTTGCAATGGCATCGCCGCGCTGAAAAAGTCCGAGAGCCAACAGCGCCAGCCCGTGCTGGCCGCCAGAGGTGACCAAGAGCTGTTCTGGATCGACGGGGCCAAGCCGTGGCGCAAGGCTGTCTGCGATGATGCGGCGTTCGTGCAAACGCCCGGCATGAGGTTGATAGCGCAGCATAGCGTCCAGATCGCCCGCTGCCGAAAGCCGTCGCAGCCCCTTGCGCAGCATCTCGGCATCCGCAGCCTCGCCGGGCATGTTAAAGACAAGGTCAATCAAGCCATCACTGGCCGTTTGATGCACCCCAAGTGTGAGCGGCACTCCAAGGTCCCGCACAAAAGTGCCCCGGCCCGCTTCGCCCGTTATCAAACCACGGCGCGCAAGCTCTTGGTAGACGCGCGTCGCCGTTGCCAATGCCACATGGCATTGCTCTGCAAAGGCGCGATGGGTTGGCAATTTCTGACCCGGGGCCAGTTTGCCATCCTTGATCGCCCCCGCAAGCATATCCGCAAGTCGTAAGTAACGGGCTTTGGTCATGTTTGCGCTGTACCTAGTACAATAGAAAAATTGTCATAGTGAATTGGTCATGGCATTTCGACCTAAAGTCAATGTTTGAGGTCAGTGCCATGTCCAAGTTATCCGCCGCTACCGGGCTAGCGCTTGCGCTGTTCACGGTGACATTTGCGGTCAACCTGCAAGCACCGCTGTATGATGTTTACGCGGCGCAAAGTGAGGTCGGTGCCACGGCAGTCACCCTGGCTTTTGCCGCCTATGTTGGGGGGCTGATGCCCACGCTTTTGTTACTGGGCGGTCTTTCTGACCGCATCGGTCGCCGGGTGCCCATTGCGCTGGCCTTGATGCTTGGTGCCATGGCCACGGCCCTGCTGGCCCTTGTCCCAAACTGGACAACTCTGGTGGCTGCGCGGGTTTTGCTGGGCATTGGAACCGGGCTCGCAACGCCTGCTGGCACGGCCTATATGACCGAAATCTTGGGGACCCAGCGCGCCAAAACTGCGGCGCTGATCGTCACTTCGGCGACGTCTTTGGGGTTTGGAGGCGGGGCGTTGGCCACCGGAATCAGCCTAGGTGTGCAAGGGCCAACTTTATGGCCTGCCAGCTATTTCCTGCTGTTTGTCGCCGCCCCGGTGCTTGCCGCTATTGTCTTTTGGCTGCCTCGCTTGGGTGTGCGCCGCCGGGTTTCCCCGCTGCGCCTGCCGGTTTTTCCAGCGGGCACTTGGGTGTTTGGCGCGGCCATGGCGCTGGCGTGGTCAACAACCGGTATGACCATTGCCGTTGTACCGCTTGAACTGGCGGCAAACGCGCTGGGTGGCTGGACTGGCCTGGTGATTTTTCTGGCGATTTTTGTCGGATTTTTGTGCCAGCCCCTGGCCCGTCGCATGTCTAACGCAGCGGCGCTTGGACTGGGGTTTGTGCTGATCCCGCTTGGGTTTTTGATGCTGTTGGTCGGGGTGTGGCTGAAGATTTTGATTTGCGTATTGATGGGCACATGCATCACCAGTGCCGCAAGCTATGGTTTCACCTATCTGGCGTCGTTGGCTGAAATTTCGGCGCGTGCACCTGGCGAACGGGCGCGGGCCACGGCGGGTTTGTTTGTCTATGCCTATCTTGGCTTTTCGCTGCCGGTGATTGCCAGTGGCGCATTGGCAGATCGGCTTGGCCTGTTGGCCGCCCTAAGCGTTTTTGCGGTGGCACAGATTGGGGCCACACTGATCATTGTGGCGCTTTGGCGGAGGATCGCTGTTGACCGGTTAGGGTCGCTGGAGGTGCGATGATTGGTCGATTGACCGCGCGGCAACCTTGGGCTGCTTGGGTTTGCCGCGCGCTTGCGCTTTGTCGGCCTACGTAATCGCAGGCCTATAGGGTTGGTCAAGCCCAAGATAAGACGGCCCAAATGCAGACAGCCCTTTTGGTGTTGTAAACGGGTCCGGAGCTGGCAGGATCACGACGGCCACATTTTGCCCTTTATAGTAATTTGGGTTTGTCACCGGAGCGCCGGTATCGGTGTCAATCAGGCAGATCAAATCTGGAATCGTGGCATGAATGACCTGATTGAGGCGGCCAATCATATTTTCATTTTTCAACCAGATATCATAGGTGCTGCCTGCCTGTTCACCCTGCCCTTGAATAGAGATTTCCCCGATGGTGAAACCCGTTTCGGTTTTCCAATTGTTTTCACCTACGACACCACGGAAAACGACAAGCCCATTGCCTTCTTTTGCGACGACACTTGCGACGTCTTCTCCGGTTACCCTGGCAAGCCGCCAGGCTTCGCCCATACGCATTGCCATGGAAATGGCACCGGGAATGACCGCGTGGCGGATTTCGCGGATTTCCAGGGCATGATCGATGGCAGCAACATCGTTTCTGCTGACCACAGACAGCGCCCGCACGATATGCTCGGCGCGTTCATCATCTATCACGTTTTCACAGATGATGGATTCACCGAACGCATTCGCAACAACAATCGGCGCTGCCGGTAGACCGTGTATATAATAAGTCGAATGAGTGATTTCTGGCACCGCGCGCCCAGCGGGGTCCGCATCGATGATATAGGCGTCAGACATGGCGGCCGCATAGAATGCGGTGGCCGTATTTGAACCTCCAAGTTCGCAGGAGATCGTGCCATAAAACCTGCGCCCCAGATAATCTTGGAACCGACGATATGCGGCGAGTATTGAGGGTTCTGTCTGGCGTGGCAGGCGGGCGTATTTCTGTTCTTCCTCTTCCGGCAAAGGAGAGATCGCACCAAGCATATAAGGGGTGCACACCAGAGCGTCCTGCGGTGCCTCGTCCAAGCTGACCATCTTAAAGCTTTTACCTTTGGCAAGCGCATCGTCGATCAAAGCGAGACCGTCTGAAAGTTCGCCGCCTCCACCGGTGCCAAGAATAGCTGCGCCATGGAGGATATCTTCTAGATTCTGTCGAGACAGTGTTTGCATGTCATTGGATCCGAATAAGAGGGTGCGTTTAGTCGCGAGAGGCACCCAGGAGTTTAAGAAGATCGGTGAAGGTAGAGAGCACCAGCAATGTTCCGATGGTCAGTATCGCAAAACCCATTGCCGCAGAGGCAACCACCGGGGTGTAGCCGTAGCGCACGTTGTTAAAGATACGGATGGGCAGCGTTTCAACCGCAAAGCCGGAAACCATGTAGGAGATCAGGTATTCGTTGACCGAAATGATTGCGACCAGCGCATAGCCCGTGATGGCGTAAGGCAGAACAAGTGGGAATATCACCTTGGCAAAGGTCTGCCAGGGCGTGGCTCCCATGGTACGCGATGCCTCGATCACATCATCAGACAAGGCGGCAAATCCGCGGGCGATGATGACAAGCGGTAGGGTCACAAAAAATACGCCGTGAGAGATCACTGTGGCTTCGGCCCGGCCATACCACCCCATTTCGGCCCAGAACACGCTGGCCCCCATGGCAATGATAATTGGCGGCAACATAAAGGGACCAAGCCCAAGCCCAAAGACCAACCGCCCAAAGCCTGATTTCAATCGCCACAACACATAGTTTGCCGCCAAAGCGATTGTCACGGCGATCAAACCGGCAAGCACCGCGATGACCAGTGAATTGCGGATGGGCAACAACCAGTCAGGTTCTGTCAAAAGCTGGGTATACCATTGCAACGACAGCTCTTGTGGTGGAAAGGAAATGTTGCTTGCTGCGTTAACCGAGACCCCCGCCACAATCAGGAACGGCAAGATCAACCCGGTGGCGATGGCACAAATAAAGAGACGTTTCAAAACACGTGTCATGATTTTTCTCCTGCGCTTTTGTCGCGTGCGGCAAACATCAGCCCGGTAATAATCAGCAAAGTGAACACCAACATGATGACCGATAGCGCGGCCCCAAGGGGCATGTTTGCGTCGCCTACGGCTTTGTCGGTGATGATCACTGTCATGTTCCAGTCTTGTGGCCTGCCCAACATGGTCGGCATGACAAAGACTCCCAGGAAATAGACAAACATTGTCACAAGCGCCGAGAGGATACCCTGTTTGAAGTTCGGCAAGATGACTTTGGCAAACACCCAAATCGGCGGCGTGCCCAGGGTCAAAGCGGCCTCTTCGATGCTGCGGTCGCGACGGGCCAATTGCGGCAAAAACATCAGCGCCACCAGCGAAAAGCCAAGCGTCACAAATCCAACCATCATAGCCCCGAAACTGGGCGACAGCGAACGGGGATCTTGCCAAAGGCCAATCCAACCGAGAAACTTGGGAATTCCAGAGTTTTCAGAAAACAATATCAGCCAGGCAAAACCGATGATCACCTCGCTTAGGCACATCAAGGACAAAAGCAAAATCACCCAGAAAAGTTGCCAGCGGCGCGGCATGTCGACGATGATATACATCGCGGGAAACGCCAGAAGCACCACAAACAGAGCCCCAAGCGACGCCGAGGAAATCGACCGCATCGAGATGGTATAGTAAAAGCTGGAAAAGAACTTGGCGTAGTTATCCCAAACAAAAGCAGGATTATAAAAGCCCAGCGGATCGCGCTCGTAAAAGCTGACCAGCACCATAAAGGCGAGTGGTGCCAAGAAGAAGAGGCTCATCATGAAAAGCGGAAAAAGCCCGATCATATGCGGAACGATGCGACCCCTCATGACGGGATCACCCAGGCATGGTCGAGATCAAAGTCAATCTCGACACGATCACCAACGGCAAACTGTGGTGCCCGGTCTGACACCATCGTATGCACAAATGAGCGGTCTCCGACGCTCAGTTCGGTTTCAATAGACGCCCCCAAAAGCCGCACAAAATCGACGGTCCCGACCAGTCCCTGACTGTCTTGGTCTGCTGGTCGCAAACGCAGATATTCTGGGCGCACGGCAATGGTGTGTTTGCCTTGCATATTGGCCATGTCACCTGATGGGATGCCCAGCTTGGCCCCTTCGAGGTCAGGCTCTTGTCCGGGAGAGAATATGGGGCTGAATATATTATTTGTTCCCATAAAGCTGGCGACAAAACGGGTTTGGGGCTGCGCATAAACCTCTGTAGGCGTGCCGGCTTGTTCGACGCGACCCTCGTTTAAAATGACGATCCGGTCGGCGATAGACATGGCTTCGTTTTGGTCATGTGTCACAAAGATCGTGGTCACACCCAGTTTACGCTGAAGTTTTTTAACCTCGATTTGCAGGTGCTCGCGCAGGCCCGCATCAAGGGCGCTGAAAGGTTCATCCATCAGAAAGAGTTTTGGTTCGATTGCCAGCGCCCGCGCAATGGCCACGCGTTGACGCTGCCCGCCCGAGAGGGCCGAGATTTTTCGATCATACAGACCAGTAAGACCCACGACCTCTAAGAGTTTCTTGGCTTTTTCTTTTCGCTTGGCCTTGGCGATCCCCCGCACCTCCAGCCCATAGGCTATGTTGTCGCCAACATTCAGATGCGGAAACAAAGCAAGGCTTTGGAAGACCATGCCAACGTTGCGCTTGTGGCATTCGGTCAAGGAGAGGTCAGACCCGTCTAGCAGCAGTTCACCAGAACTTTTGGCCTCTAGTCCAGCAATGATGCGCAACAAAGTGGTTTTGCCGCAGCCAGACCCGCCCAGAAGGCAGATGAATTCGCCGGAATTGATTTCAAGGTTCACGTCGCGCAGCGCAGTGAATGTGCCAAACGACTTTTCAATATTGGAGAGGGTCAAGGCGGTCATAAGCGCAACTTTCATTTTGACGGGTCGGCAACCGGGAATATTGCTCTGCCAACCCGTCTGGAATCATGTGTTAGAATTCGGCTGATCTATTGCGAGATCATCTCGAGGTATTTGTCAGACAGCCAGTCACCTTCGCGCAAATGCACGTCGGTTTGGTTTCTGATTGCAGTGCCAGAAGAGCTGACCGAGGCGAATTCTGCATCCGTCAAATCCATGGTCTCACGTTTGGCAACAGGGGCCACACCCAGAATGCGCGCCAGCTTAGCCTGAATATCCGGGCGGATCATATAGTTGATGAATTGCGCGGCGGCATCGATGTTTTTTGAGTCACGTGGCACAATCCAATAGGCGTCTCCGAGAATGCCGCCTTCTTTGGGAAAGGTTGATGCCACTGGGAGCCCGTCGCCCGCAGACAGCATTGTGACGTCGTGGTAATACAGGCCGCCTGCCAGCTCACCAGCTTCGAGGCCTTGTTGAAATTGCCCCTCATCGCGGTACCACAATTGCACCTGCGGTTTCAGTTCTGCAATCTTGGCGATGATTTTTTCAAGACCTTCGCGGGTTTGCATGGTTTCATACCCGTCAAAGAACGTCAGCGCGGTGGCTTCGATCAACCCACTGTTAGAATTTGACGTCAGGCCCAACTTGCCCCCCCAATCTTGTGTCCATAAATCGGCCCAAGAGGCGGGCGCATCCGGGGCGGCATTGGTATTGGTCACAAAGGTTGTGAACCAGGTCAGTGCCCCAACTGCGTTCAAGGTTCCACTGTCGCCAACTTTGGTGAACCCATCCAAAAGCGTGGCGGTGTTGGGAATGTCGGCGGCGTTCAAATTGGCCCAAAGACCAATCGACTGACCGCGCAGAAAAACCTCGTCTGCTACCAGCGACAAATCGGCGGGGGCCTTCTTTGCGCGGGCTGCATTGGTCAACTGGGTCAGCCATGCCTGATCAGCTGGCTGGGCGATCGAACGGACGGTGATGCCCGTTTCTGCTGTGAAACCAGGATAAATTTCGGACTTCAATGTTTCTTCAAAGAAACCACCCCAGGCACTCACGGTGATATTTTCTGCCGCAAGCGCACCCGCCGATGCGACCATCAGGCCGGCGGCAAGCGCATATGTTTTTGCATTGCCCATGTTTTCACTCCCTGTGTTTAATGTGTAAGCGCTAAGATATGGCTTGCCCTTACAGGATTATTTCATATCAACTTGGATAGAGTGCCCACGTTATTTGAACCATATCGTTTGGATGATGTATGTATAACTCGGCCTGCATGCATAACGTATTTAGGTTAGATATCACCGACTTCGGGTAGGAATGATTATGCGTCTTTCTGACATAGACTTACGTCTTTTGCGTGTTTTCAAGGCCGTGGCCGAGGCGGGCGGCTTTGTCAAAGCCCAGGGGCAGCTTGGAATCAGTCAGCCGGCCATCAGTGCTCATATTGCCAATCTAGAACAGCGACTGAACGTGCGCCTGTGCAATCGCGGCCGCCAAGGTTTTTCGCTGACAAAGGCCGGGCAGGACGTTTTGACAGAGACCAACCGGATGCTGAGCCATCTGGATTCCTATGCGGCGCGCCTGAATGAAATCGGCGGTCGTGCCACCCAATTTATTCGCATCGGTCTGGTTGATTGTCTGGTATCTGACGACGCCAATCCAGTGACAAGGGCCATCCAAGAGACCAACGCCGCCTTTAAGCAGTTGCGCATACAGATCGGGGTTTATGATTTTCTGGATTGTCTGACAGAGCTGCGCGCCGGTCGGCTTGATATTGTTATTGTTGGCGCAACCTGGCTGTCGGAAGTGCCCGAGGACTTGGTCAGCGCGCATTTATATGCGGAAAAAAGCGCGTTATTTTGCACACCCGCCCACCCCTGTGGCCTGACCAATGAAACCTCCGAACAGGTAAAGTTGCTGCGTGAAAGTAAAATTTCGGCCCATAGTTTTATCAATAACCCAATCGAAAAAGGCTTGGAAATTCACTTGCACGAGGAAGACGCAGAGATTTCCCAGGGCAATATGGAATCGACCACCTATTTGACTTTGGCGGGCACTCATGTCGGGCTTATCCCGTTGCATTATGCACAACGCTGGGTGTCCAGCGGGCAACTCGTGCCGGTTGCGCCTGATCGTTATGAGGTCACTTCCCAAATTCATGCGGTGCGACTGCAATCTGGGTCCCCGTCTGATGTAGAGCTTCATTTCTGGAACGCATTGCAGTCAAGCACCCCAGAATAGCGCGCTGCATCGCTAGAGCTGATGCAAACATAACTTCTCTGATCTGTATCGCTGTTTTTAAATCCGTTACCTGAGGTCAGATCCCGTCAGCAAGCACATGCAGGCACGCGTTATGCGGCTTTATCGTGTCGCGTGGGGCGGTCAAACACACATGCACTGGGGGCAACAAATGCGTATTGATTCAGGGTTTGACGGGGGCAACATCGACGTCATTTCATGTGAAGACGCCGGTAATATCACGCTGCATATTCGACAGGACAGCTGTGCAGCGCACGCCCAGTGGTTTTACTTTCGCGTCTTAGGCGCTGGTGGCAAAGATTGCCGTTTTTCCATTACCAACGCAAAAGAGGCCTCTTATCCCGAGGCCTGGCCAGATGGGTCCGTTGTGATGTCCCACAATCAGCAAGACTGGTTCCGCGTGCCCACCACCTACCACGACGGGCGTCTTGGCTTTTGCTATTCAAATCCATCAGATGTCTTATATGTGGCCCTCAGCCCGCCCTATTCTTATGCGCGTCATCAAAACCTGATCTGTCGCGCTTTGGCGTCGGATCTTTGCCAGCTTCAGGACTGTGTGGCGACCGTAGAAAACCGATCTGTCGAGATTTTGAAATTTGGCAGTGCGCGGCCTGAGGCACCGGCTGTCTGGATCATCGCCCGGCAACACCCCGGTGAACCCATGGCAGAGTGGTTTATGGAAGGGCTCATCGACCAACTGCTTTGCCACCAGGACCCTTTGGCACAAGCTTTGCGGCAAAATCTGCGATTTTATCTTGTGCCAAATATGAACCCGGATGGCAGTATCGCTGGCAATCTGCGCACAAATGCGGCGGGTGTCGATTTGAACCGGGCATGGGACTCACCCTCACGCGTCAGAAGCCCGGAGGTGTCTGGGGTGATGTCTTTGATGGACCGGCTTGGCGCAGATATGTTTCTAGACATTCACGGGGATGAAGAATTTCGATTTGTATTTGCGGCAGGCTGTGAAGGCATACCAAATTTTGATGCAGAAATGGCCGCATCTGATGGCGCGTTTCGCAGGCATTTTCGCCAAGAAAACCCTGATTTCTCTCTTAAAAATGGGTACCCGGCTGACGCGCCCGGCACCGCCGATCTTTCGATTGCCTGTAACCAAATTGGCCATCGTTTTGGCTGTTTTTCTATGACCATTGAAATGCCCTTCAAGGACAACGCTGAGCGATTGGACAAGATCGAAGGTTGGGGCACACAGCACAGCAAAGCATTGGGCGAAGCGGTGCTATTTCCGATCGCGAAACACTTTGGGGTTGTGGAAAACCAAACCTAGAATGTGAACCTGACCCGCGTCCTCGGTCTGCCCGTCTTGTCAGATATTGACGTCTGCCGGCAAATTCTCTAGAAGAAATTGGAACGTTCCAATTAATAGTGTTGATTGGGGCAAAACATCTTTAACAGAACGCAAACTGTACTTTGATTGCGAAGACGCAAAGGCTGACCCATGATCCGACATATCGTTTTGACCAAATTTCAATCCCAAACCCCAGAGAGCACCATAACAGAGATTTATGCAGGGCTGGGTGACCTGACGCGCGCTCTGCCGGGGGCCTCGAACTTTGGCGGCGGGAAATCGCAAAGCCCCGAGCAAATCGAACGCGGATATATGCATGGGTTTAGCATCGACTTTGAAAGTTGGGACCACCTGCAGGCCTATTCTGATAATGCTCAGCACAAAGTGCTTGGCGGGCGTATTGTTGAAAATGCTCAGGGTGGATTGGACGGGGTGCTGGTGCTGGATATCGAAATCTAGCCGCGTGGCCTTCCAATTCAATTAAAATTTTCCCTAAGCGATGGAACCATCCCGTGTCTGCCAAAATCCCTCAGCATATCCTTGACGCATTGACCGATGTTAAAATGCCGCGTCTGGCACCCGAACCAGACTTTGGCGCGCCCATCGAGGTTGCGGGCCATCGTATTCCGGTGCACGCATCAGACTGTTTGATTGTCGGAAGCGGTGCAGCCGGGCTGCGCGCCGCGGTCGAGCTGAAACGCCGGTCCAGCAATGTCAGCATCATAAGCCAAAGCGCCTGGGGCGGCACGTCGGCTTGTTCGGGATCGGACAAACAAACGTTGCACACCGCAAATAGCGCAGACACGGGTGACAATTTCAAAGCCATGGCCCGCGCCATTCGCGCGGGTGGCGCGATGGACCAAGACACCGCCTATGTCGAAGCAGTTGGCTCACCTCGGGCCATGGCCTCTTTGCAATATCTGGGGCTACCTCTGCCGCAGGATCCGCTTGGCGGCACGTTGCGCTATAAAACTGATCACGACGAGGTTGGCCGCGCCACAAGTTGCGGGCCGCGCACGTCGCGTTTGATGGTGCAGGTGCTTGCACAGGAAATGATCCGCCTTGGCATTCCGCTGTTTAACCAAACAAGCGCGCTAAAAATATTGACCGAGGGCAAAGGCCCAAACCGCCGCGTAACGGGGGTGCTTGCCGCGCGCACCAAGGCGCAATCGCCTCGCAATCCTTTGGGCTTGGTCCTGTTTCGCGCCAACACATTGGTTTTGGCAGCAGGTGGTCCGGGCGAGTTATATCGCGACAGCGTGTTTCCAAACGGTTGCTTTGGCTCTTTGGGATTGGCGCTCGAAGCTGGCCTGGAACTGGTAAATCTGACCGAGAGCCAATTTGGCATCGGAACCCGTCGCGAAGGGTTTCCGTGGAATTTGTCTGGCACCTATGTGCAAGCCATGCCGCATATCTATTCTGTCGATGACACCGGTGCAGAGCACCATTTTTTGGCGCAATATTACCGAACCACCCAAGAGCTGGCCTCTAATATCTTTCGAAAAGGCTATCAGTGGCCGTTTCACGCTACCCGCATGTTAGACTTTGGGTCCAGCTTGATCGACATTGCAATTTACCGCGAATCCGCGCTTGGCCGCCGGGTCTTTATGGACTTCAACCGCAACCCATTGCCGGTGGACGGAGATGCACCCTTTGATATTAAGCGGCTAGACGAAGATGTCAGTGCCTATTTGACAACTGCGGGTGCCCAACAAGCACAGCCACTTGCACGGTTGCATCATATGAACCCCCTCGCGATCGAGCTTTATCGTCGCTACAAAGTCGACATCACCCAAACCCCGCTGGAATTTGCAGTCAACAACCAGCATATGAACGGTGGCATTGCTGTGGACACCTGGGGCCGCACCAATCTGACGGGCACCTATGCCATTGGCGAAGCGGCAGGCACCCATGGCGTGACGCGGCCGGGTGGTGCGGCGCTGAATGCTGGTCAGGTGTTTGGAACGCGGGTGGCGGAACATATCGCCGCCCATCAAGCGGCCCGGTCTTCCCAGCCTGCAACAAAGAATGCAGATCAGTCGGCGGCTGTGTCAGAGTTGATCAATATTCTAAATACAGAAAGCCCGCTGCATGCCAGCGACGTGCGCCATCAGGTTCAGGCGCGTATGAGCGACAACGCCGGTATCGTCTGTACCGCTGACGCCGTTAAAAAGGCGCTTGGCGAGAGCCAAGACTTAAACCAGAAAATTCAAGCAACCGGCCTGCGATGCCAAAAGCCAAATGATCTCACCAGAGCAGTGCAATGGCAGCAAATCTCGCTGGCTTCAGAAGCCGTATTGGCAGCGTTGGATCATTACATTTCGCAGGGTGGGGGCAGCCGTGGCGCGCGCGCCATTTGCGATGATGCCGGCGACGCCCTACCGCAGGCAAAATCTGGCCCCTTGCAAGAGCTGCGGTTTCGCAGCGAGCGACAAACAGATCTTGATCACCAGATTATTGTACAAATGGTCGATGGCAAGTTGCAGATATCCACCCGCCCAAACCGCCTGTTCGACGAGGCGGCAACCTCGTTTTTTGAACGGGATTGGCCGGCCTGGTTGACCGGTGGGATCTTTGATCTGGAAAGGGGTTAACAAACTAGCCCCACCGCCTCAAACGCGCTGAAACCTATGAGTGTTCCGAGGCGCTGTTCAAATAGGCCGCGATGGATTGAACCACCAAATCATGGTCTTGCACCTGCGGCAAACCAGAGACCGTTATCGTCCCAACAACACCAACACTCTTGAGGACAATGGGAAATGCCCCCCCAAATGCGGCAAAGGTGTTTGGCGGCAGCATGTATTTCTGTTCCAAAGTGGTGCCAGCATCACGGCACAAAGCGCCCATGTACAAGGAACTGTGGTGAAACCGCTCTACAACGCGGTTTTTGCGCAATATCCATTGCGCATTGTCTGGCGTCGCCCCTGGCATCGCGGTGTGAAACAAACACTGCCCCGACAGCGTGACATCAATCGCAATTGGCAACTGGGCTTTTTGCGCCCGCGCCGCTAGATCCAAGCCGATCTTTAGGGCAATCGCTGACCCAAATTCGCCAAAGACCAAGCTATCCTCCTGATTTTGAATGTCTTTGATCAGCTCTTTATCTGTGCGTCCAACCAGGCTCATGTAGCTTGTTCCTTTAGTGGGGCAATGGCTGCAATTGGCCATTGGAATAGTTGCAAAATTCCTGCGCATGACATGGGCTTAACCCGGTCAGATATCGACGGAGGTAATTAGGCGGTCGCCCGTAAGATAAGCTCTACGGGTTTGCGCTCGGGTGTGCCCGGATGCACACCTTTTTCCAACCAATCAAGCAACAGACCTGCCGTCCATTTGCCAAAGGCATTGACGTCGCAGCGCACTGTCGAAAGGCGCGGAAAGCTTTGTGCGGCCTCTTCGATGTCATCAAACCCGATCAGACGAAAATCGCTGCCAAGCGTGACCCCTGCTTCGGCAAAGCCAGCAATCATGCCTATGGCCACCAGATCATTAAACGCCACTGCGGCATTCACATTTGGATATTCCCGCGCTAATTTTAGTGCAGTTTCATAGCCAAACCGGCGGCTGGTATCCCCATAGAAGTTGTGCAGGGGCAGCCCCTGTTGCGCCGCCACCGTCACCAAACCGCTGCACCGTTCTATGGTGATGCTGGCATCTTTAATTCCGCCGACAAAAGCAAGCTCTCGAGCGTTGTTGGCTGCCAAATACTGTGCCGCCTCTAGACTGCCGCCGCGATAGTCCATTGAACAAAACGGAATACTGTCACCATGGGTTTCAGACTGTCGCAAGACTTGCATCGCCGGAAGGCCCGCCTTGAGCACCGCCTCGAAATCGGAACCGTCACCGCCATAACTGGGCGCAATCAATAGCGCATCCACCCCGTGCTCGAGCATCGACTCGATCACGTTGGCCTGGATTTGCGGGTCTTCGTTGGAATTGCCGACAACCGCGGCATAGCCACGCTGAGATAAAGCCATCTGCGCGCTAACGCCCAATTCTGTGTAATAAGGATTGCGCAGGTTATTTATCACAAGCCCAATCAATCCGGCGTTTGCCCCGCGTAAGTTGGCGGCACCACGATTGTAAACATAGCCCGTTTCGCGCATCGCTTTCTGCACTTTTTCGCGGGTTTCGCGCTTTACAGACGGGCTGTTTTGCAAAACCAGTGAAACCGTAGATTTTGACACTCCGGCCAATTTGGCAACGTCGATGATTGTTGGGCGTTTGATCATGTGCGCTCTTACCAAATACCCCGCCGCCGAAGCAAGAAATGCCTGCGGTCCAGACCCTGCGGCCCCCACTGCATCAACCCAGCCGTGCAGTCATGCTGGATGCAATCTACCATTGGTGTGACACCTTCAAATTTCTGCACATGTTTTTGTTTCATTTCCTATAGGCCATGGGCTGATTTGATCATGTCTGCCGCCTTTTCTGCGATCATCATTGTCGGCGCATTGGTGTTTGAAGAGATCAGCCGAGGCATGATCGAGGCGTCTACCACCCGCAGCCCATCGATGCCGCGCAGGCGCAGTTGTGGATCTAGCACCGAGGCGTCATCTGCCCCCATGCGGCAGGTGCCAGCGGGGTGGTGATCTGTTTTGGCATGGGCACAGGCAAAGTTGAAATAATCCTCATCGGTTTGCACATCAGGCCCCGGCAGAACCTCGCGTTGCACCAAGGGTTTCAGCGCATCTTGCCGCAGGATGTCCTGTGCAAGTTTCAAGCCGCGAATGGACATCTCTTTGTCATGCGGATCTGCCCAATAGTTGGGGTCAATCAACGGCGCATCAGTCGGATCATTGCTGGCAAGCCTTATGGTGCCGCGCGATCTTGGGCGCAAATAGGCAGAATTCAGCGTCACGCCGGGGTTTGTCATCTTGTTGACACCAGCCTCGATGCCAGATCCCAATCCAAGGTGAAATTGCACATCCGGCGAGCGCGCGCCTTCCTCGACATACCAAAAACCGCCGGTTTCAAACAGGCTTGACGCCACAGGCCCCGAGCGGTTGAGCAAATATTGCAACCCAGCCACCGCGGACCAATGGGGTTTGGTAAACTTGTCATAGGAATGATCCCCGGTGCATTCGACAATCGAAAACAGATCAAGGTGATCCTGAAAATTGGACCCAACTTCGGGCTGGTCCAGCACCAGATCTACCCCGTGATCGCGCAAATGATCCGCAGGCCCAATGCCCGACAACATCAAAAGCTTGGGCGAGCCGATCGCCCCGGAACTGCACAAGACTTCGCGTGTGGCCGCAATAAATTCTGCCTCTTGCCGCCCAGCGATTTCAACACCGACCGCACGCCCGCCTTCGATCACGATGCGATTGACCTGCACCCCCGTGCGCACCGTCAGATTTGGCCGCTCCATCGCGGGTTTCAAAAAGGCCACCGAAGCCGACGATCTGCGCGCGTTGCGCTGGGTGAGTTGATAAAAGCCGACGCCGTCCTGCGCCTCGCCATTCACATCTTGATTATGCGGGATGCCCAGCTCGCCTGCGGCTTTGAAATAGGCGTTACAAATCGGCAATGGCGCGCTGGGTTGGCTGACCCCAAGTGGTCCGCCTTGGCCGTGATAGATATTGTCATAGGTGTCATTGTCTTCGGATTTGCGAAAATACGGCAACACATCCTCATAGCTCCAGCCCTCGCAGCCCAGCTGACGCCATTCGTCATAATCCAAGCGATTGCCACGGGTGTAGATTTGCGCGTTAACTGTTGATCCACCCCCCAGAACTTTGGCCTGAGTGAAGCGAATAACCATGTTCTGCATGTGTTTCTGGGGCACCGTATGATAGCCCCATGATCCGATGCCCTTGGTCATTTTCGCAAAGCCCGCAGGCATTTTGTAAAACGGATGCCAATCGCGGCCCCCTGCTTCGAGCAACAACACGCGCACTGCCGGGTTTTCACTGAGACGCGCGGCCAATACACAGCCTGCCGATCCGCCACCCACGATGATAAAATCAAATTCTTTGGACATTCTCTTATCCCTTAAAGCCTGTTGATGGACAGGCCGCCATCCGCCGGGATCACTGCCCCGTTGGCAAATTTCATTTGTCCTGACACCAAAGGCAGCACACAGTTGGCAATATCGCTTGGCTGGCCCCAGCGCGCGGCGGGCACCAAACCCGCGTCAATCCGTTTGCTAAAGGCGTCTTTGGACCCTGCTGTCATCGCGGTTTCCGTCAAGCCCGGTCGCACTTCGAACACGCCGATATCCTCGGCAGCCAAACGCGCAGCAAATAACTGTGCCATCATGCTGGCCCCGGCTTTGGAAATACAATATTCCGCCCGCTCGATTGAAACCATCTGCGCGCTGACCGAGGTGACAAAGACCAAGCTGCGATAGCTTTGACTTGGCTGCGCCAACATGCGACGGGCGACGGCCTGCGCCAGAAAAAACCCACCGCGCAAATTGATATCAACCGTATGGTCATAGTCAGCTGGTGCCACATCCAGCAAGTCACCGCGCTTTCGCACAGAAACACCTGCGTTGCTGATCAAGGACCGCACCGGGCCTTGCGCCGTTTCAATTTGATCCAGCAAGGCTGAAATGCCATCAATGTGACGCATATCATGCTGATAATACCGCGCTTGTGGGCCAAGGGTTTCCAACGCGGTTTGTGCGCCGTCACTGTTTGCATCAGACGAGGCCGCCAATGCAACATGCCAGCCCGCAGAGACCAGAGCCTGTGCAACGCCCAGACCGATGCCTTTCTGCCCGCCTGTGATCAACGCAACACCGGTCATGCGGCACCAAGTTTTTCGCGCAAATAGCCGCCAACCCGCAAAGCTTGGGCCGCAATTGTCAAAGCAGGGTTTACCGCTGCTGAGGTTGGCAAAAAGCTGGCGTCCACCACGTAAAGATTGGGATGGTCATGGGCTTGGCAATGCAGATCAAGCACCGTGTTGTTTGGGTCTTGCCCAAAACGCGCGGTGCCACATTGGTGTGACGGTGTTTGCCGGTCAAACGCGCGCGACAACACCAAGGGATAGCCCGCCTTGCGGAAAACCTGCTTGGCTCGTTTGACCAGCGCCAAATGCGCGCGCCAGTTAGAGCGTTTCCAATCCAAACAAATTTGGCCATTTTTGACGGTCACGCGGCTTTCCGGATTGGGCAAGTCCTCGCTCATGACATACCAATCAACGGTGCGCTGCGCGACAAGCTTGGCCGCCCATTTTGGCAGATGGCTTTGCGCCGCCAATATGTTGCCAGAGATCTTGCCAAGCAATTGCACGTTGCCAAGGGGCATATCGTTTGGCCCGCCTGACAGGTAAAAGTCGTTAAATTGCAGGGTCTTTTGATAGACCGAGGTGTTTTTGCGCAAAGGGTGCATCGCCACTACGGCGGTGCAATTGTGGTTCATAAAATTGCGCCCGACCATATCTGATCGGTTTGCCAGGCCGGTGGGATAGGCGTCAGTGGCAGACCGCAACAGCAAGGCCGCCGAATTCACCGCCCCTGCCGCAAGCACCACGGTTTTGGGCGTTATTGTCTTTGATGCACCGTTTTGACGGTAGGAAATTGAGGTAATTTCCCCATTTGCGGCGGGGTGCAACTGGGCGACCTCGCAGTCGGTTTCGAGCGTCACATTGTCAAACGCCAGCGCCTGTTCCAACGGCACGGTTTGCGCGTCTTTTTTGGCACCCGTTGTATCTGGGAAAGCATCCCAGGGGGTTTTTGCGCGGGCCAACCAAGCGTCGATGTCGATGGCCAGTGGCAGGGCTGCTGGGGTCACGCCCGCCCGCCTTAGCCCGTTGCGCATCGCCGCAATCGACGGTTCATCTGCAATGGGACGGTTTGGATAGCCGCCCGAATGCCAAGGTTCCGTTGGGTCCTGCAAATGGTCGCCCGCAACGCCAAACATATCCTCTGCGGCCTGATACCAGGGTTCCATTTCCGCATAAGATATCGGCCAAGCTGGCGACACGCCTTCCAGATGCTGCATCGCTTCAAAATCTTCGGCACGATACCGCAACAAGACCGCGCCATAGAATTTTGAGTTTCCGCCAACATTATAGTAGTTTCCCGGATTAAACGCGGTGCCCTGCCCGTCTAGCCAAGTCTCTTGTGGCCGAAACACCCCATCGCGAAAGATTGCGTTGTCATCGCGAGCGGCTGGGGAATCATGCAGCGCATGCCCCCGTTCCAGTATGACAATCTGCCGGCCAGACGGGGCCAGAGCAGCAGCCATAGTGGCCCCGCCCATGCCCGAGCCGACAATCACGATATCCGCAGCCTGGCTCATCAGCTGATACGCATTTCGGTTTGCGGATCAAAGACAACGGCCTTGTCCATATTGATGGCAAATTGGGTGTTGTCTCCGGGGCCAACATGCACATCTGCGCGCATGCGGGCATTGCATTCTTCGCCGCCCAGAATAGTCATGACAAATGTGTCTGATCCAGCGGGTTCAGTCACCACAACTTGGCTTTCCAGTTCAACGATATTGGCAGCATCGCGATCTGCGCCGCCCGGGTCGGTCAAAGCCTCGGGGCGAATGCCCAAGGTGACCGTCTTGCCAACATAGCTTTGCAATTGCGCTGAAGGCTCCATGAAAGGCAACACGATGGTCTCGCCCAGCGCATTAGCGGTTTCGGCGGCAATGCCGTCCCCATGGGCGATGATCTTCACCGGCACCAAATTCATCGACGGCGAGCCCATAAAGGTTGCCACAAACAAGTTGTTGGGCGTGTCATAGATCTCTTTTGGCGTGCCAAGTTGCTGCACATATCCGCCGTTCATCACCGCGATCCGGGTCGACAGCGTCATCGCTTCGATCTGATCATGGGTCACATAGACAATGGTTGTGCCCAGCTTTTGGTGCAGCTTTTTGATCTCGGTGCGCATGTCCACGCGCAGCTTGGCGTCCAGATTTGACAAAGGTTCGTCAAACAAGAACACATCGGGATCACGCACAAGGGCGCGCCCCATAGCGACCCGCTGACGTTGACCGCCTGACAGGTTACCCGGCTTACGGTCCAGCAGTTGCTCTATCTGCAACAGCTTTGCGACATCCTGCATGGCTTTTTCGCGCTCTGGTTTGGGCGTGCCGTGCATTTCCAAACCAAAGGTGATGTTTTGCCCAACCGACATGTTCGGATAAAGCGCATAGGATTGAAACACCATGGCGATATTGCGTTTTGACGGGTGGACCCCGTTCATGGCATTGCCCTTGATGGCGATTTCACCAGAGGTGATTTCTTCCAAACCGGCAATCATATTCAGTAGGGTGGATTTCCCGCAGCCCGAAGGGCCAACCAGAACCAGAAATTCACCTTCTTCGACATTGATGTCGACCTTATGCAGAACCTCTACGGCCCCATAGGATTTTGTCGCGTTTTTGATGTCAAGAAAGCCCATGGGGTTTCTCCTGATTATAACTAGAGGAGTCCGACACAAGGCGCGTCGGAACGTAGGTTTGTTTGGTTACCCTTTGACCGATCCGGCCATCAGACCGCGCACAAAGTAGCGACCCGCCACGATGTAGACGATCAGGGTTGGCAAAGCCGCGAGTATCGCTCCGGCAAAATGCACGTTGTACTGTTTGACCCCATGCGAAGAGTTCACCAGGTTGTTAAGCGCCACGGTCATCGGCTGGCTGTCCAGATCCGCAAAAGAAGCCCCAAACAGAAAGTCATTCCAAATATTGGTAAACTGCCAAATCACGCTCACAACGATGATGGGTCCAGAGCTAGGCAGCAGGATCCGCTGAAAGATGCGAAAGAACCCTGCACCGTCGATCTGCGCCGCGCGGATCAACTCGGTTGGAAAAACCTGATAGTAGTTTTTGAAATACAGCGTGGTAAAGCCAAGGCCAAAGATCACATGTACAAAAACCAAACCCGGTGTGGAACCAGCCATGCCAGTGAAACCCAGCACCCGTGCCATTGGGATCAAAACGATCTGGAACGGAATAAAGCAGGCAAACAGCATAAATCCGAACACCAGCGTGTCATATTTGAACCGCCATTTGGTCAGCACATAGCCGTTCAACGCCCCCAGTAGGGTCGATATGGTCACCGCAGGAACAACCATTTTGATCGAGTTCCAGAAGTAAGGTTTCAACCCGGTTGGCTCGACCCCGATCTGTGCGGTTGCCCAGGCTTCATACCACGGCTCAAACGTCCAGACTTTCGGCAAGGCCATCATGTTGCCGCCGGTGATTTCAGATAGGGGTTTGACCGAATTCACCACCATCACCCCAAAGGGCAGTAGGTAGAACAAGGCAAACAACAGCAGCACGAGGTATAGGAAAGTGCGGGTGATGCGCCCGGTGCGAATGGCCGTATCAGAGCTTGCAACAGACATTATTTCTTCTCCCGCAGTTCAGAATAAAGATAAGGCACCATGATCGCGACAATGGTCAGCAGCATGATCACGGCAGAACTCGCGCCAATGCCCATCTGGTTTCGTGTAAACGTATAAGAATACATAAAAGTTGCAGGCACTTCGGTGGCGCGACCTGGCCCGCCGCCGGTCAAGGCAACAACAAGGTCATAGGACTTGATCGCCAGATGGCTGAGGATCACAAAGGCCGACAGGAACGCCGGGCGCAGTTGAGGTATGATGATCCTGCGATAAAGCGCAAAGTTGCTGGCCCCATCCATTTGCGCAGCCTTGAGCATTTCATTGTCGATGCCGCGCAGACCCGCAAGAAACATGGCCATCACAAAGCCGCTTGATTGCCAGACCGCCGCAAGCACAACGGTATAGATTGCAAAGTTGCGGTCCTTGATCCAATCAAAGCTGAAGCTTTCCCAGCCCCAAAGATGCATGGTATGTTCCAGACCAATGCCCGGATCCAAAAACCACTTCCAAGCCGTGCCTGTCACGATAAAGCTTAGTGCCATTGGATAGAGAAAGATTGGCCGTAAGACGCTTTCGCCCCGGATCTTTTGATCCAGAAAAATCGCCAGAACCAGCCCGATGACCGTGCACAAGACAATATATAGCCCGGCAAAAACAATCAGGTTATCAACCGCGATGTCCCAATGGCGCAGCTTGAATAGTTTTTCATAGTTTTCAAAGCCTACCCACCCGTAGCTGGGCAAAATACGGCTGTCGGTAAAACTCAGATATACCGAAAAAATGATAAACCCGTACACAAAGAATAATATCAACGCGATCGAAGGTGAAAGCACTAACTTTGGGATCCAATTCTGGAGCCGTGTCCGAAAGTCGGGCTTGTTGAGCGCCGTACTTCGGGCCGTTGTATCGGTGAACTGCATCGTCATTGCGTTCCCCCCTTTTATGGCATTTGTGCGCTGGGACCGGTTCCGGCCCCAGCGCATTTTTCGTTTTCTATTTTGCGATTTCTACTGCATCGACCAATTCGTCCGCTGCTGTTTGCGCATCAAACTCGCCATTGAAATGCGCGGTCACAACGTCATACACCGCGTTTTTCACGCTGGCCGGTGCCGCATGACCATGGGCCATCGAGCCAAACAAGTTGCCTGACTCTGCCGCCGCGGCCAAATCCGCCATGGCTTTCTTGCCACAAGCATCAAAGGCTTCGTTGCTGACGTCTGTACGCGCCGGAGCTGAGCCTTTTACGACGTTAAAGGCTGATTGGAACGAAGTTGACAGGATGGCTGTTGCCAAAGCGGCCTGAGCAGAAGACACGTCGCCCCCTTGATCAAACAAGGCAAATTGGTCCGCGTTGAATGTCACCTGATCTGCGGTTCCGGGGAAGCGGAAGCACAAAAAGTCTTCGCCCGGCACTTTGCCTGCATTGATGAACTCGCCCTTGGCCCAATCACCCATCAACTGGAACGCGGCTTCGCCATTGATCACCATCGCGGTGGCAAGGTTCCAGTCACGACCCGAGAAGTTGTCGTCGACATTGGCGCGAATTACGCCCATGCGACGGAAGGCTTCGACCATTGTATCGGACCCAAGTGCCGCCTCGTCTAGATCAACAAACGCTGACTTATAGAACTCTGGGCCACCAGTTGACATGGCAACCGCATCAAACACGGTCGCTTCCTGCCAGGCTTGCCCACCATGGGCAATCGGCGTCACACCTGCGGCTGACAATGTCGCCAATGCCGCCTCAAATTCTTCCCAAGTTGTTGGCACAGCAATGCCATTGGCGTCCAGTACCGCCTTGTTGGCCCAAACCCAGTTGGTGGAATGCACGTTGACTGGCGCAGAAACCCATTTGCCATCGTGCTTTGCAAAGGCTTGCAGAGCCTCTGGCACCACATCGTCCCAGCCTTCGGCCACAGCAACGGCATTCAGATCCGCAAGCGCGCCTTCGCCGGCCCAATCAAGAATATCAAAGCCCAGCATTTGCACGGCGGTTGGCGGGTTGCCCGCTGTTACACGTGCGCGCAAAACTGTCATGGCGCTTTCGCCACCACCGCCCGCAACCGGCATGTCGTTCCAGCCAATGCCTTGGCCTTCAAGATCTTGTTTAAGCACATTCAAAGCGGCGGCTTCGCCACCGGATGTCCACCAGTGCAGAACTTCGACGTCTTGTGCTGCAGCCATGTTGGCTGAAAAGGCACCGATCATCAGGGCTGTTGTGGTTTTCAAAAATTGTTTACGCATGGTATCCTCCCATTATGCGTGAGCATTGACCTGTCGTTGCAGATCAAATCCAATGTGTGCGCGAGCGGCCAATCCGCATTTGCACGGTCTTAAGTTCCATAAATTCTTCAAGCCCATAGCGCCCAAGTTCGCGCCCCTGGCCGCTTTCCTTGACCCCGCCAAAAGGCAGTTCGGAAAAGCCATCCATCCAGGTATTTGTCCAAACGGTGCCCGCCTGCACACGGCGGCTAAACTCCAGACAAGTATGGATATTTTCACTCCATACCCCTGCTGACAGCCCATAGTTGGCACCATTCGCCAGGGCGATGGCCTCGTCCATTGTGCGAAAGGTCAGCACCGCCAAAACCGGGCCAAACACTTCTTCGCGGGCAATCGGCATGTCCGCTGTCAGGCTTGACACCACGGTGGGGGCAAAAAACGCACCCTCCAATCCGTCGACCTGAATGGGGGCGCCACCAATTTCAACTTTGGCACCCGCAGCGACTGCCTCTTGGACATAAGAGTTGATCTTGTCCTGATGGCCTTGGTGGATGATGGCCCCAACTTTGGTGTCTGGATGCAGCGGATCGCCAAAAGGCACTTTGCGGCTTAGCGCAACCACGCGACGCGTCACCTCTTGGGCGATATCTTCGTGAACAATGATGCGCGACCCGGAGTTGCAGCATTCCCCAGCGTTGAAATAGATGCCAAACACAATCGCATCGACGGCGCTGTCGATATCCGCATCGGCAAACAACACCTGTGGATTTTTCCCGCCCAGTTCAGACGCAACCTTTTTCAATGTGTCAGCTGCAGCTTTTTCGATGGCTTTGCCAACCTGGGTCGAGCCGGTAAAGCTGACCATATCCACCGCCGGATGCGAGGTTAGGATGCTGCCAACTGGGTCCCCAAAACCCTGAACAATGTTGACCACGCCAGCCGGCAGGCCCGCCTGCATCAGCAATTCACCCAGAATACCCGTGGTCGAGGGAGTCAGTTCTGATGGTTTCACGACACAGGTACAACCAGCTGCCAAAGCAAAGGGCAGCTTTTGACTAACAATAAGAAATGGGAAATTCCACGGCGTGATCAACGATACAACGCCAATCGGTTCCTTAAGCACCATGGCCAACATGTCTTTGCCAAGACTATTGTGGCTGTCACCGTGCAACGTGCGTGCCAAAGAGGCTGCAAAGCGCCACAGATCTGCCGCGCCTTCGATCTCGGCCTCGGCCTGCGAAATTGGCTTGCCGCTTTCTAACACTTCCAAACGGGCAATGCGCGCGCGGTTTTCATCAATCAGATCCGCCGTTTTTAGCAAAAGGGCGGCCCGGTCCTTGCCCGACATTTGCGCCCAGTCCCCTGCATCAAACGCGCGCCGCGCGGCCAAAATCGCGGCTTCCGCGTCAGACGCACCGCCTTTGGCAATGCGCGATACCAGTGTGCCATGCGCGGGCGAGCGCCGCTCAAAAACCGCCCCATCAGCGCTGTCGACCCAAGCGCCATCGATCAGATGCTGTGCATTGTGCAGCGCATCCTCTGGCTGGCTCTTGGCAGGAATGAGTGTAAGATCGTGCACTGTCATTAGGATTGTCCCGAAAAATCTGGTTTACGTTTGGCGACAAAGGCGGCAACGCCCTCGGCCTTGTCATCAGTGTCAGCGATCAAGCCGCCGCCCATTGTTTCAATCAAGGCGGCACTGTCTTCACCTGCCCCGGCATGGATCATGTATTTGCTGATTTCGGTGGCCCGTGGGGACAGTTGCGCCGTGCTTTCAGCAATTGTCAGCGCCACGGCCATCGGGTCTTCTGACACTTCGGCCACAAAGCCCAACTGTTGCGCCCGGTCTGCCCCAAGTTGGCGGCCAAACAGCACCATCTCTTTCAGCACCGGTTCGGGCAAAAGCCGGTGTAACCGCTGCGTGCCTGACCAGCCCGGCACAATGCCAACGCTGGCCTCTGGCAAAGCAATCCGTGCATTGGGGGCCATCACGCGCAAATCACAGGCCGCCGCCAATTCCAGACCACCGCCAAACGCATGGCCATTGAGCACCGCTATGGTTGGCTTGCATAAGCGCGCCAGCCGATCAAAGATTCTGTGTCCGCCACGCACCCAAGAGCGCGCAAACTGCGCAGCCGGCAAATCCGCCCAAGCGGTGATATCAGCGCCCACACAAAAGGCTTTGGGATGATCAGCGGTCAGCAAGATCACCCGCACATCGGCGTTTTGATCCAAGGCGTCGCAATGGCTTTCAAGCGCGCACAACATGTCAGGTGTCAGCGCATTCAGCTTTGGCGCATTGTCCAGCGTCAGAACCGCAATCGGGCCGGTAATTTTCAGGTGCACCGCGCTCATAGCTTCAGCCCCATGGGCCGCGCTTGCAGCAAGGCCAAAGAGGCAAGCGTTGCGTTTTCGGCGATCCGCACACGCCCACCAGAGGCTGCAACAATATCACGTTCCGGATCAATGCCGGGCATGATCTCGACAGCCTCAAGCCCCTGATCCGTCAACCGCATCACACAGCGCTCGGTGATATAGATAATCTCTTGTCCCAAGACCAAGGCGCGCTTGCCCGAAAAGGTCACATGTTCGACAGCCTCTACCATCTTGGTAAACTTCCCTGGTTTGGCGATTGTCAGCCCCTCCGGCGTAATCTCGATCTGCGCTCCGGCTTCGAAATAGCCAGAAAACACGATCTTTTTGGCATTGGCCACAATATCAACAAAACCGCCACAACCCGCTGTTAAATAGGGTTTTTTACCAAGCTTCGAGACATTCACATTGCCTTGACGATCGACCTCTAGGAAAGACAAGAACGACACGTCAAACCCGCCACCCTGGAAATAGGTGAACTGCTGAGGAGATGGCAAAAACCCATCCGCATTTGAGGCGCAGCCAAAGGCAAACCCTGTCAAAGGCACACCGCCAACAGCGCCTTGCTCAATCGCCCAGGTCACAGCTTGCGCTTGGTTTTCCTCTAGCAAAATACGCGGAACTTGGGCGGAAATGCCAAAGCCAAGGTTGGCGGTTTGGCCTGCCTTCAACTCCATCGCCGCGCGGCGCGCCAGAACTTTTTCAACCGATAATTCCGGGATCGCAAATCCATCAAGGGGCCGGTTGATCTCTCCGGAGATGGCCGGATCATACAATGTTTCTGTGGTTTGCTTCTGCTCTGGGTCGACCACAACAAAATCAACCAGATGCCCCGGCACGCGTACAGCATGCGGGTTCAGGCTGCCGCGCGTTGTCACGCGTTTGACCTGCGCAATCACGATGCCGCCGTGGTTTCGAACTGCGATTGCCTGCTCTAGTCCACCCAGATAGGCCCCTTCGTGTTCGTATGTCAGATTGCCATGTTCATCCGCAGTGGTGGCCCGCAAGATTGCCACATTGGGAATGACATTGGGAAAATGCAGCCAGGTTTCGCCCGCAAATTCCGTGCGCGACACAATCGGCGATTCCGCCGCCAGCGCGTTCATCGCACAGCCCTCGCGGATCGGATCAGCAAAGGTATCAAGCCCCACACGGGTCAAAACGCCTGGCCGTTTGGCCGCCACATCGCGATGCATGTCAAACATAATGCCCGAGGGAACATTATAGGCCGCAACGCGGTCCTCGACGATCATCTTCCATATCTCAGGCATCTCTTTTGACGACGGACCCGACGGATAACTGCCCGCAAGAATGCGGCTTAACAGGCCATCTTTTGCGATATGATCAATACCTTTGATGCCATACATATCACCGGCTGCGATGGGATTAAGCGTCGTAAGCCCTTTGGGAGAGCCTGTTTTGTCAAACCGCGCGCCCAGCGCCTTGAGCACCAAGTCAGGGCAGCCCAATCCCGAGGAGGACGAAATTGTGACCACCTGATCATCCAAGATCTGTTGGACCGCATGCTCTGCTGAGACAACCTTTGACATATTACACTCCGCGATAATCAACAGAGGTGACGCGGCCTGACACAGCGGCTTGCTTGACCGCCTCTGCCACCGCCAAGGATTTTACGCCATCAATACCCGAAGCCGCAGGTTGCCCTTCGCCACGCACGGCGGCGGCAAACAGTCCAAAAGAGCGCGCATAAAGGTTGTGATCCGCATAGGGCACGGTCTGCACGCCCTCACCGTTGTGCAACATGATTTCGCCAACCGGCTGTTGCGTCATGACGTTGCGCGCAATCGCTGACCCCTTGGTGCCATGCACCTCGAATCCCGACGGCGAAAATGGATGGGTAAAGCTTTCATGTGTCAGGACCTGCACACCGGACGGCATGCGCCAGATCGACATCGCGCTGTCTTCGACGCCCCGTGACAGTGCGCCGTGGGACTCCATCGCCACAACCTCGATCGGGTCTTCATCAAGATGAAAACGCACCGTGTCTGCGTCATGCACTACAATATCAGGGATTACACCGCCGCCGGCATCCGCGTCATTCAAACGCCAACCGCGCAGGTGCTCTGGCAATAGAACCGCATGGTTGATGCGGATGCTCAAAATGTCCCCGAGCACACCTTTGACGATCAGATCTTTGATGGCCAAATGGCTGCCCGCATTGCGCAGATGATGGTTCGTCGCCAAGACAACACCCGCCTCTTTTGCAGCGTTCACCATGGTGATCGCGTCCGCAGCGGTCATCGCCAGTGGCTTTTCGCACATGACATGTTTGCCTGCCGCAATGGCAGCCAAAGCCTGTGGCATGTGCTTTTCATTGGTGGTCGAAATATAGACAGCCTGAATGGAGGCATCCGACAAGATCGCATCCAGAGAGGTCACAGCCTGATCAATGCCATGATCGGCGGCGTATTTTTCACCCCGCGCCTGGCTGGTGCTGAAAACAGAATTGACGCTGTGGCCGTCCTGACTGCGGATTGCACCAACAACATGCTCTGCGGCAATTGTGCTCGCGCCTATCAAACCCCAATGCATTTTCAGCCTCCTAATTTGGAACGTTCCATATTCGTATTTTGGAACGTTCCAATTGTCAACTGATTCTCACCTCCAATTCAAAAATCAACGCGATCAGCTGCGGGGGGGGGGCTTGCGCCGTAACCGGCAAATGGTCCCCCAACATCAAAACGGCCCACGCGATTAAGCGCAGGCCGGGCTAAAAACGAAGCAATCGTCAGGGGTCAGCGATCAGCCGGCATCGTCACTTGGCGATGCCAGAGCAGATCAATTAGAACTCCACCACAGCACGGATAGATTTGCCTGCGTGCATCAGTTCAAAACCTTCGTTGATTTGATCAAGGCTCAGTTTGTGGGTGATCATCGGATCAATTTCGATCTTACCGTCCATGTACCAATCGACAATTTTTGGCACATCTGTGCGGCCCTTTGCGCCGCCAAAGGCCGTGCCGCGCCACACGCGCCCGGTGACCAATTGAAACGGACGGGTCGAGATTTCAGCCCCGGCTGGTGCAACGCCAATAATGATCGATTCCCCCCAGCCCTTATGCGCCGCCTCAAGGGCGGTCCGCATCACATTCACATTGCCAGTCGCGTCAAAAGTATAATCCGCGCCGCCCTTGGTCAGCTCTACCAGATGCGCCACAAGATCGCCGTCAACTTCGGCTGGGTTTACAAAGTCGGTCATGCCAAACTTTTCACCCATTTCAACCTTTGAGGCATTCAGATCGACGCCGACAATTTGATCCGCCCCTGCCAAACGCAGACCCTGAATGACATTCAACCCAATGCCCCCCAGACCAAAGACAATCGCCCGGGAACCAATCTCGACCTTGGCTGTGTTGATCACCGCGCCAATGCCGGTGGTGACCCCACAGCCAATATAACAAATCTTGTCAAACGGCGCGTCTTTACGCACCTTTGCTAGGGCGATTTCAGGCACCACGGTGTGATTGGCAAAGGTAGAACAGCCCATATAGTGATGGATCGGCGTGCCATCCAACATGGAAAACCGGGTGGACCCATCCGGCAACAGACCCTGACCCTGCGTGGACCGCACTTTTTGGCACAGGTTGGTTTTTGGGTTCAAACAATATTCGCATTCGCGGCACTCTGGCGTGTAGAGCGGGATCACATGGTCCCCCACTTCTAACGAGGTCACACCTTCGCCGATCTCGATGACAACCCCAGCGCCTTCATGGCCCAAAATGGCCGGAAAAATACCTTCGGGATCATCCCCAGAGCGGGTGAATTCATCCGTGTGACACAGCCCGGTGGCCTTGATCTCAACCAGAACTTCTCCAGCCCGAGGGCCCTCCAAGTTCACGTCCATGATTTCCAACGGTTTGCCCGCTTCAACCGCAACAGCAGCACGTGTTCTCATCATAGATCTATCCTTCATCTCGCTCTGGTCCGCAGCAATGCCGCGCGACTTTCATTCCAAAATTGCTGAACCCACTATGGGCAGTTTCACAATTATTGTCATGATCATTTACGACGTTTTTCCCGGCCATCCCGCACATTCGATTCTGTGCAATTTCAGGCCACCTGCGCCGCAGATCATCTTACCAACCCAATCACAAAACCCGTGCCCGACAGATTTTTCACTGCGTCAAACCGCCCGCGCTGTGATTGGGCTTTGTGTTCGTTTGCGCGTTTCTTTGATCAAACCCGCAAGATCTTCATAAACTTAACCGTTACTAAACAAGAAGATAGACACACAAAAGCGTTTTCAAATCTGCGGGCGCTTGGTGGCTTGCATCGGTCTTATGTCGGTGGAACATGAGGCTATGCAAAACCGGCATTTGCCTTGCAGGGCCTGTCTCCAAATAATTTGGGCATGACGAAGCCCTGCGTGCCGACCCATATTTCATGGTTATTTCCGTCGCGCTTAAAGCTTGTGTTCACGAGCTGCCGGTCTGATCGCTGCGCAATGGTTAAGAGGATCTGCATATCGCAAATCCCCCAAGCCTCGCATCAGAGCAAGCAGCCCTCATAAGAAAGAAAATTGGGAGCTACTAAAATGAAAAAAACCACTTTTGCCCTTGCGCTCACGTTCACCACGGCCCTGTCGTCCACGGCCTTTGCTGCAGATGTGCCCACTGGTACAAAACTGGCCGCTGACCAGACCTATACCTATCGTATTTTAGATGAATTTGCTTCGCTGGACCCACAGCTGAACGAAGGCGTCGCAGGGTCCGTTGTATTGCGTGACCTTTTCGAAGGCCTCTACAATCAGGACTCCGAAGGCAACAACGTGCCGGGCGTGGCCACCCACCATGATGTCAGCGCAGATAACATGACCTATACATTCCACCTGCGCCAAGACGCAAAATGGTCTGACGGCAAGCCGGTGACCGCCCATGATTTCGTGTATGGCTGGAAACGCGCCGTCGATCCGGCGCTTGCATCGCCTTATGCATGGTACATGGAATTGATGTCTGTCAAAAACGGTGCCGAAATTATTTCCGGTGAAAAAACCCCTGACGACCTCGGCGTGTCAGCCACCGATGATTACACCTTTGTGGTCAACCTCACGCAGCCCCTGCCGTATTTCGCTGAAATGGTCACCCATACGACCACATTCCCAGCGCCAAAATGGGCGGTCGAAGCCCATGGCGATTCTTGGATCCGTCCGGGCAACATGGTTGGCAACGGTGCCTACACTTTGACAGAGCACGTGCTCAAAGAGCGCTCGACTCGCGTGCGCAACCCGAACTACTGGGACAACGAAAACACGGTTCTAGACACCGTTGTTGCGCTGGTGATTGGCGATGACGCCCAGGGTTTGACCCGCTATCGCGCGGGCGAATTGGACAAGACCGACATTCCAGCCGGCCAGTATCCTGCGCTGAAAGACGAATTCCCGGCTGAAGCCATCGCGGTTCCACGTCTGTGCAATTACTATTTCTCCTATAACCTGGCGAGCGGCCCGGAAGCCTT
The DNA here is from genome assembly GCF_040364665.1 of Cognatishimia sp. WU-CL00825. Taxonomy (NCBI): domain Bacteria; kingdom Pseudomonadati; phylum Pseudomonadota; class Alphaproteobacteria; order Rhodobacterales; family Paracoccaceae; genus Cognatishimia; species Cognatishimia sp. WU-CL00825. Next base: position 242,783 of record NZ_BAABWX010000002.1, on the reverse strand, counting down.
CCAAGATGTGCGCGTGCGCAAGGCGCTGGCCTTGGCCTTGGATCGTAACGTGATTGTCGATCAGGTTCTGCAAGGCGGCCAATTCCCAGCCTATAATTTTACCCCCTCGGCAACCGCGGGCTTTGATGTGCCAGAGATCGACTATGCGGGTCTCAGCCAAGCAGAGCGCGACGCCATGGCGGTCGAATTGCTGGCAGAGGCGGGCTATGGCAAGGGCGGCAAGCCTTTGGCGTTCAAATATCTTTATAACACCTCCGAAGCGCACCAGTCTGTTGCGATTGTGGCCACGCAGATGTGGAAACAAAAGCTTGGCATCGAAGTCACCTTGGAAAATCAGGAATGGAAAGTCTTTCTGGAAAACCGTGGCAACCAAAACTTTGAAATGGCCCGTGGCGCATGGTGTGGTGATTATAACGAAGCTTCTACCTTCCTTGACCTGCTGGTGTCGTCTTCTGGCTACAACGACGCCAAATTCAGCAACGCACGTGTCGACGAGCTGATGGCCATGGCAAAATCCTCGCAGGACGCCGGGCCGCTGTACACCGAAGTCGAGCAGATCTTGTCCCAAGAGATGCCGGTGATCCCGGTCTATCACTACTCTGCAAACATGATGCTGAAAGACAACGTCATGGGCTGGCCTGTGAAAAACGTACAGCAACAGACCTACTCAAAAGACCTCTTCAAAGTGGCCAAATAAGCCGTCGCTTTTGAATGTTTCACTTAGTCCCGCCGCTGTTGGCGGCGGGGCACCGCGAGGATTTCATGCTTAATTACACCCTGCGCCGCCTAATGGCGGTGATCCCCACAATTCTGATTCTGATTGTGGCCTGCTTTTTCCTGATGCGTCTCGCGCCCGGCGGACCCTTCACCTCAGAGCGCCCCCTGCCGCCCGCCGTTATGAAAAACGTGCTTGAACGCTATGGGCTGGACGAGCCGCTTTACGTGCAGCTTTGGACCTATTTGAAAAACATCGTTTTGCATTTTGATTTCGGGCCAAGCTTTGCCCAAAAGGATCGTTCGGTTAACGATCTGATCGCCCAGGGTTTCCCGGTCACGCTGACCTATGGTTTCTTTTCTGCAATATTTGTTCTGGCAATTGGCATCCCTCTGGGCGTCGTTGCCGCGCTGCGCCACAATTCCTTTTGGGACTATGTGATGACGGGTCTGGCGATCTTCTCACAAATTTTCCCAAACTTTGTACTCGCGCCAATTATGGTGTTGCTGTTCACCCTGTCCTGGGGCTTGCTGCCCGGCGGTGGCTGGAACGGCGGCCAATGGCCCTATGTAATTATGCCCGCCGTGGCGCTTGGCACCTCTTACATGGCCTCGGTCGCCCGGCTGACCCGCGGCTCGTTGCTGGAAACGCTCAGTGCGCCTTATATCCGCACCGCCCGCGCCAAGGGCCTGCCCGAGCACACCGTTCTGATACGCCACGCGCTCAAACCCGCCCTCTTGCCGGTGATCTCTTATATGGGGCCGGTCTTTGTCTATATGATCACCGGATCCGTCTTTATCGACATATTCTTTTCAACCGGTGGTATCGGGCAAAACTTTATCGATGCGGCCTATACCCGCGATTATGCCGTGATCCTCGGCCTCGCCATTCTCTATTCCGTGCTGACCTTTGTGCTCTTGTTGCTGGTCGACCTGATTTACGCGTGGATTGACCCCAAAGTCCGGAGCGACATGTCATGAGAGCCAAGAAAATAATGAACAGCCCCGAGTATGTTCAGGCCGCGGCCGAAGAAATGCTCACCAGTCGCTCGTTTTGGGCTGACGCGCGTCTGCGCTTTCTCAAAAACCGCATGGCGGTGATTTCGGTGACCATGCTGTTTGGTCTGGTATTGTTTGCCACCTTTGGCCATGCCTTTGCCAAATGGAGCTATGAAGAAATCGACTGGTCCCTGCTCGGTAAAATCAAAGAAAGCGGCGGGCCGAACGTTGAAAACGGCCACTATTTTGGTGTTGATGAACTGGGGCGTGATCTTTATGCGCGCGTGGTTCAGGGCAGCCGGGTGTCTTTGTTGGTCGGATTTGTCGCGGCCATTATTGCGGTTTGTGTCGGGTCGACGATGGGGGCCATCGCCGGGTATTATGGCGGGCGCACCGATCAGATCATCGTGGCCGCCCTCAACATCACGCTGTCGATCCCCTACATCATCTTCTTTGTGGTCTGGCAGGCGTTTTTTGGCCGGTCTTTGATGCAAATGATCCTGGTGATGGTGATCATCAATTGGACCGCTGGCCTATTGATTGTACGCGGCCAGGTGCAGACCCTTAAGAACAAAGAATTCGTAGATGCGGCGCGCATGTTAGGCATGTCTGACGCCAAGATCATCTTCAAACATATCCTGCCCAATATGCTGTGGGTGATCGTCATCTATATGTCGATCTCTATTCCCGAAATGATCATGTATGAAAGCCTTGTGTCCTTTTTGGGCGTCGGCATTCAGGAACCCAACACAAGCTGGGGCGCGTTGATTTCCGAAGGGGCAAAAACCATGACCTTTGGCACGCTGTGGCAATTGGCTTACCCCGCTGCCTTTTTTGTGATCGCTCAGGTCTCTCTTTACTACATCGGTGACGGCCTTCGGGATGCGCTTGACCCAAAGGACCGCTCATGACCATGCTTTCCGTTCAAAACCTCAGCATTCGATTTCGCACCAACGATGGCTACGTGCATGCGGTCAATGATGTCAGCTTTGACATTGATGCCGCCCAAAAACTGGCCATCGTCGGCGAAAGCGGCTCTGGCAAATCGCAAATCGCCCTGGCGATCCTTGGCCTGCAGGCCAAAAATGCCGAAATCAGCGGCACCATCAACTACAACGGGCAAAACTTACTGCAATTGCCCAGCGCACAGCTTAACAAAATCCGCACCAAAGACATCGCGATCATTTTTCAGGACCCGATGAGTTCTTTGAACCCTTACATGACCATCGAGCGCCAACTAAACGAGGTGCTTGAGCTGCACGAAGGCCTGCGGGGCAAAGCCGCGCGCAGCCGTGTGTTGCAAGCCATGGATGCGGTTCAAATCCCGGATGCCAAAAACCGGCTCAAAAGCTATCCGCATGAGTTCTCTGGCGGGATGCGCCAACGGATCGTCATTGCAATGGCGCTGCTTTGCAGCCCCAAGCTGATATTGGCAGATGAACCAACAACCGCACTGGACGTCACGGTGCAGGCCCAGATCATGCGGCTTTTGGATCAGATCCAATCTGACTTTGGCACCTCAATTATGTTGATCACCCATGACCTTGGTGTGGTGGCTGGTTTTTGCGAGGAAACTCTGGTGCTCTATGGCGGGCGCATCATGGAACGCGCGGATACCAAAGCAATTTTCGCCCAACCCAGCCATCCCTATACCCGTGGCCTAATGCGGGCGGTGCCCAACATTCACGCCCCAACCGAAACCCTGCAAAGCATTCCGGGTCAGCCGCCAAACCAGCTGTCAGAGCTGACCGGCTGCCCCTTTGCCGAACGCTGCGAGGATGCCATTGCCGCCTGTACCAGCACATTGCCGCAACTCACCGCGAGCCAACCTATGCGGGCCTGTCTTCGCCCAATCGAGGAACTGACATGACCCAAGAAATGTTATCCGTCGAAAACCTCGCGGTTGAATTTAAGGTCAATCAATCCAAGAAATGGCCCTGGTCAGACCCCAGTGTTGTCAAGGCCGTCAACGGCGTCAGCTTTACACTAGAGCAAGGTAAAACTTTGGGCGTGGTCGGCGAAAGCGGCTGCGGAAAATCCACTTTGGTGCGCGCCATCAGCGGGCTGGTAACGCCGCAATCCGGCCGGGTTCGGGTGGATGGCCAAGACATTGACTATAGCTCGCGCAAAGCGGTCATGGCGCTGCGCCGCAAAGTGCAAATGATCTTCCAAGATCCGGTTGCTTCGCTGAATCCGCGCATGACCATTCTAGAGATTGTAGCAGAACCCTTTTCAGCGTTCTTTCCAGAGATGGACCGGGCGAAACGCAAAGCCAAAGCGCGTGAAATGCTAGATCGTGTTGGCATCGCGCGGCGCAATGAAAACCGTTATCCGCATGAGTTTTCCGGCGGTCAGTGTCAGCGCATCGGCATTGCTCGGGCCCTAGCTGCGTCACCCAAGATCTTGCTTTGCGACGAACCGGTGTCCGCCCTTGATGTCTCTATTCAGGCCCAGGTGGTGAATATTTTGCAAGAGCTGCAAAAGGATATGGGGCTGACGTTGGTGTTTGTCGCCCATGATTTGGGGGTTGTGCGACACATATCAGACGAAATTCTGGTGATGTATCTGGGGGGCATGATGGAACGCGCGCCCGCCGCAGAGTTGGTCATGGACCCGCGTCATCCTTATACCAAGGCGCTTTTGTCTGCGGTTCCGGTGCCTGACCCAAATCAAAAACTGACACCGCAGATCCTGGACGGGGATCTGCCAAGCCCCATGGCCTTGCCCCGAGGCTGCCTGTTTCAGTCGCGCTGCCCTATGCGACAGGATCGCTGTGCAAAATCCCGACCGGATTTCTATCGCGCAGCAGGGCGCGAAAAGGCCTGTTTCCTAGAAGACGCTTAGACCCCAAAGACAAAACGCGCCCCAAGAGGGACGCGTTTGCAAACAGCAACTGGGCGGACTGAACTCAGCCCATACGCTCAGAGGCAAAGCTGCCGGGGCTTGCAGGAAACACAACGGTTTTATTGCCGTTGATAAAGGCCCGGTGCCGCGCATGAGCGTGGATCGCCCGCGCCAGAACCTGGCTTTCGACATCCCGGCCCAGAGACACATAATCTGCGGCAGATTGCGCATGGGTTACGCGCACAATATCCTGCTCGATGATAGGGCCTTCATCCAGATCCGCGGTCACATAATGTGAGGTCGCGCCAATCAATTTCACGCCCCGCTCAAAGGCTTGCTTGTAAGGGTTGGCACCTTTGAAAGATGGCAGGAATGAGTGGTGAATATTGATGATCCGGCCCGACATTTTGGTGCACATCTCATCAGACAACACCTGCATATAGCGCGCCAATACAACGAGTTCTGCCCCGGTTTCTTCGATCACCTGCATCTGCCGCGCTTCGGCCTCTGCTTTGGTGTCTTTTGTCACCTTAATGTAGTGAAACGGGATATCGGCATTCACCACCGATTTTTGATAATCCATATGATTGGAAATCACGCCGACAATCTCGACCGGCAAGGCCCCAATCCGCGACCGATACAGCAGATCGTTCAGACAATGGCCAAAACGCGACACCATGATCAAAACCTTCATTTTGGCACCATCGGCATAAAAGGTCGTGGCCATCTCGAACTTGTCGCTGATCGGAGCAAATTGGGTCTCCAAGACCTCTAGCGTTGTGGCCTCTGGGGCCTCAAACGTCAGGCGAATAAAAAATTTACCGGTTTTTTGGTCATCAAACTGTGCTGAATCCAAAATATTGCAATCCGTCTCGGCCAAAAAGCCGGAAATAGCTGCAACCAGACCGCGCTGGGACTGGCATTCGACGGTCAATACATATCTGGTCATGGTCTCTTCTTCGCTAATGAGAATTGCCTTTGAACCAGCCCTAGTAGAAGCCATTGGGCAAAACAGCTGAATTTGCGTCAATTCCGGCTTGAAAATCGTCGTTTTTTGCGCCCGTCCGCCCAAACCGTTCGTTTAGGAAAAAAAATCGCCCATCCAGAACAGGAGGGGCGACATTGAAACCAGATTTGCAGTCACAAGCCTAAGCTTTGTAATGCGCTTCAGTTTTTTGGTGCCAGCGCCAGGCATCTTTGATCATGGCCTGCAAATTAGAGCGTTTCGGTTCCCATCCCAGTTCCGCAACTGCGCGGGTCGAGCCAGATACAAGTTTCGTGCAATCACCGGCACGCCGCGCGCCTTCGACATAGGGAACATCCCGATTGGTCACCGCATGGCTGTGTGAAATCACCTGACGTACCGAAAACCCGTCGCCTGTACCCAGATTAAACACCCGGCTGTCTTTGCCATCTTTCAGCCATTTCAAGCCCAGAACATGCGCGTCGACCAGATCGCAGACATGCACATAGTCGCGAATACAGGTTCCGTCAGGCGTGTCATAATCTGTGCCAAAAATCGTCAGCGCATCACGCTTTCCATCAATCGCATCCAGCATCAGCGGGATCAAATGCGTTTCCGGCTGGTGAAATTCGCCCACCTCGGCATCAGGGTCCGCCCCTGCCACGTTGAAATAGCGAAAAATCACGCTGCGCAGCCCATAGGCGGCCTCGAAATCACTTAGGATGTCTTCGATGGCCCGCTTTGAGGCCCCATAGGCATTGATCGGCAATTGTTGGCTGTTTTCATCCAGCACCACATTGTCTTGATCGCCATAAGTTGCACAGGTTGAAGAAAAGACAAAGTCAAGACAGCCAGCAGCCACCGCGGCCTCGGCAAGGTTCAAGGCTCCAGTGACGTTATCCCGCCAATATCGGCCCGGTTCCTGCATGCTTTCGCCCACCTGACTGAGGGCGGCAAAATGCATCACAGCAATTGGCTGATACTGCGCAAAGACCTCGTCGAGACGCGCGCGATCCAAAAGATCACCACGCTCTAGGGGTCCGAATTTGACGGCTTCTGCCCATCCAGTCGAGCAATTGTCGAAAGTTACGGGCACAAAACCCGCCTCTCGCAACGCTTTACAGGCGTGCGAGCCAATATAGCCCGCGCCGCCTGTTACCAGAACATTCTTGTTCATCGTTTGCTTTGTCCTAAGTGTTATTCTGCGGCTTGTTTCACCGCCGCCAGTTCATTCAAATACCCTTGCAGCTCGTCTTTCAACTCTTCGCGCGCCAGGCCAAATGCCACCGTCGCTTGCAAGAAGCCTGCTTTAGAGCCGCAATCGAAACGCTGTCCGCGGAAACGGAAGCCATATACATTGTCAGAGGCCTGAATTTCTTTGGCAATGGCATCGGTCAACTGGATCTCGCCACCTGCACCCTCTTCCATTGTGTCAAGATGACCCAGCACATCTGGCGTCAGGATATAGCGGCCAATCACAGCCAAATTCGATGGCGCTGTACCGGCTTCTGGTTTTTCAACCATGCCTTTCACCGACACCATATTGCCCATGTCTTCTTTGACGTCCAACACGCCATAGGACGAAGTGCGCTCAGAAGGCACTTCCATCGCTGCCACAACGTTGCCACCAGTTTGCTCATAAGCTTCGACCATCTGCTTAAGACAAGGTGTATCTGACGCAATCACGTCATCGGGCAACAATACAGCTACTGGCTCGTTGCCAATCAGGCGACGCGCACACCACACGGCGTGACCCAGACCCATCGCCTTGTGCTGGCGCACATAGGCCACCGCACCAGAATCCATATAAGTATCTTGCAAGACTTCCATTAGGTCTGTTTTGCCTTTGCGCTCAAGCTCTGCTTCCAAAGTTGGCGAATGATCAAAATAGTCTTCCAAGGCGCCTTTGCCGCGCGAGGTCACAAAAATAAATTCGGTAATTCCGGCGGCCCGTGCTTCGTCGATCGCATATTGGATCAACGGACGATCAACCAATGTCATGATTTCTTTTGGAACAGATTTTGTCGCTGGTAAAAAACGTGTGCCGAGGCCAGCAACTGGAAAAATAGCTTTTGTGACTTTCTTGTGCATGATCGGTCCTTCCAGGCACTTCAATAATATGGGTTTGTCCTAACACGTTCGCAGAATTCCGTGAAGGATTCGAATTTCAATGGGCAGGCCCCTGCTGAGCAAGGCAAAACGTGAATTATGTTTAATTTCAAAGAGTTCAAAAAAAGAGGGGGAGTTGTTGCTAAAAATTCTCCCAAAATTAGTGAGGCAAATTGTTGCACGTCTCGAAACGATGCTTAATAGAGCCGCAAATTGTTGACAAGCCACTAACGTTCGACACGTGACTTCACTTGGTCAAACCCGGCCTATGCGATGGGGAAAACACTTAGATCACTCTGCAAAACGTCCCTCTCGGTCCCACAGCAGCGCCTTAAAGGCGGCTCAACCGGTGCTTCTCGATCAACTCTATCAATATATCTTTGGCGTGCTGACGATGTTCGCGATGCCGTGTGCGTGCCGTCTGTGCGTCGCCATTCTTGATGGCTTCATAAACCGCACGATGGTCCGCGTTTGACTTTGTCGGCAGCGGACGAATGAACAATGTTGTCATACGCGCGCGCCGCACCTGATCGTTCATCATATGAAATATGGTATTCACCCGGCTGTTGCCGCCCAAGCGCACCAATTCCGCGTGAAAACGGTCATCCGCCTCGGCCCAAGCCTCTAGCGCCTGTTCGGCGATCGCCAGATCCATATCCTCAATGGCCCGCGCAAGATTACCTAGCGCCGCGGCGTCATAGCCGCGTTTGGCCGCTTGCTCAGCCGCCAGGCTTTCCAGCTCTGTCAGCACTTCATAGATCTCGCGCATATCGCTTGGGGACAGAGGCAATATCCGCACCCCCTTGCGCGGACGCAGCTCTAGCAGTCCTTGGTTTTCCAATGTAAGCGCCGCTTCGCGCACCGGCGTACGCGACATGCCCAATTGTTCGGCCAATTCGCTTTCAAGGTGATCCGTTCCGCCGGCCAATTCGCCTGAAAAAATCATTTTACGCAGCTCGCGCAAGGCGCGCTGTGAATTTGACAAAGATTTGGATGCGGCTTGGTTCAAGTGTCCCCCAGAGCGATTTTCTTTTCGATCCGTGCAGAGGTATAAATCGCCTCTTCAATCTCAATAACCTTGATATAGTCCAAAGCTTGGTTTTCCAACTGCGTTTCCCCAAACAAGCCTGAAATAACGTGGGTTTGCAAGGCATGAACGCAATCACCGCCAAATCCGTCCCAGGTATCCGCCGCTTTTATCTGTGCTTCATCGGTGCTGCCAAAACGCCGCAAAGTCACACTGCCGTCGCCGTAAAGCGCGATCACCCCCTCGGTGCCTTCAAAGATCGCCTCGCCCATTGTGCGACGCAAATTATCCGCCGCATGGTCAAGGTGGCGGTTGCCATCAAATAGGGCGCGCACCTGATTTGGGTGGTCAAACAGGATATAGCCCGCGTCTTCACCGGCAATCACCGGGTTCATCCGGCGCAAATCCGCGTAGACAGCCGTGGGGTTGCCCAACAGATACCGAAAGGTATCCACCCAATGCACCGCGGTTTCATGCACCAGAAACTTTGGCATATCCTGAAAATACGGCTGCCGCTGCAAATAGGCCTCGGGCCCTTGACCGTCGCCCGGACGCAACCGAAAGGTCGCCTGTTGCAAAGTGCCGATCCGCTGGCCGTCCAACAGATCTTTGATGGCGCGATACCACGGCTGAAACCGAAAGTTTTCATGCACCACAATGGTGGCCCCGACCGCCTCTGCTTCGGCAATAATCGCTTTCGCTTCGGCAAGATCCTGACAGAACGGCTTTTGACAGATCATCCATTTGATGCCCTGCGCCAAGGCTTGTCGTATAGTGGCGGCATGGGCCACCGGGGGCAGGATGATGTCCAGCAGATCTGGTTTCTGCTCGGCAATCATCACCTCCAGATCATTATAGGCCGGCAGGCCCGTGGCCTGTGCCTTCGTGATCTCTCGATTGCAGGATCCAACCAGATCCACACGCGCCATACGGGCCCAGCTGCCATAGTGGAACTGGCTGAAATAGCCCGCACCCACACAGGCTACTCTGATGTTGCGTTCAAAACTCATGCCACAAACAAACTGTCCAAGACCGCCGCAGCCGCGTCTTGCGTGCCTGCGGACCCGCCAAGATCACGCGTCAAAACCCGGCCGTCCGCAACCACGTTCTCGACCGCCTCGCGCAGACGTTTGCCATCTGCCAATAAGGCTGGGTTGTCGTGTTTGATCCCCAACCAATCCAGCATCATGGCCGCCGACAAAATCATCGCATGTGGATTGGCTAGACCCTGTCCCGCGATGTCAGGCGCAGAACCATGACAAGGCTGAAATACCGCATTCTCCAAGCCAATATCTGCAGACGGTGCCAATCCCAGCCCGCCCATCAGCCCAGCGCCAAGGTCAGAAAGGATATCGCCAAACATGTTTTCGGTGACCAAAACATCAAAATCCCAAGGTTTCTGCACCATCCAAAGCGCGGTCGCATCCACATAAGCGTGGTCAGCCGACAATTCTGGGTGCCTCTTGGCTTCAACGTCAAACATCTCGCGGAAAAAGGCAAATGCTCGGAACACATTGGCCTTGTCAACACAGGTGACACGCCCTGTTCCACGCCCGGCGTTTTTACGGTTTTGCGCCAGCTCAAAGGTAAACTTGAACAGTTTTTCCGAAATATCCCGCGTGATCAAAAGCGTTTCGCGCGCTTCGTTTTCTGTCACTTCGCCGCTGCCTTGGGTATAAAACAGCCCTTCAGTGCTTTCGCGGATCAGGACAAAATCAATCTCTTTGCCCTCGGGCATATTCAACGGGGTATTTTGCCCCGCCCGTACCGTCACCGGACGCACACCCGCAAAAAGCGTCAACGCTTTGCGCAGGTCAATTTGTGGTGAAATTTCCGTCCCATCTGCATAGCGCACCTCCGGCAACCCCATGGCCGACAACAGAATCGCGTCAGACCGGCGGGCAATGTCCATCGATGCCTCTGGCAGTGATTCGCCGGTTTTCGCGTAATGCGCGGCCCCCGCCGGAGCATCGGTGAATGTCAGCGCATAGGCGTCAGAGGCATCTGACATACGGCGCAGGATATCGACCGTTGGGCCTGTAATTTCTGGGCCAATGCCGTCTCCCTCAAATACCGCGATCTCAAATGTAGTTCCCATATCGCCACCACTTCCTTCCGGTTGGTTTTGGTTTGTGTGTGGATTTTTTGATCCAAAAGTTGACAATGCATTAATTAACGCATACGCAATTAAATGCAACACAAAACGCATTACCTTTGGGAGGAATGACAAAATGAAATTCACACTGAGCAGAATCGCAGCTGTGACCGCAGTGGTTGCAGGTTTCGGCACCGCTGCCACAGCCCAAGAATACCCGTACCGCGACATTACAACGGCTGTTGTATGGGGCGCAGGCGGTGGCACCGACACCATCAACCGCATGATCATGGCCGAAATGGAAAAACACCTGCCGGTCTCGATCAACGTGATCAACCAAACCGGTGGCGTCGCCGGGTCAAACGGCATGGTTTATGTGCAGAATCAGGCCGACGACGGCTACACTTTGGTCGGTCTCTCAGAATCCAATGTGACCGCAGCGGTCCAAGGCGGCTGGGATCAAAAGTTTGATTACTGGTATCCTTTCATCGTCGGTGGCTCTCCTGACCTGATCTCAGTGCCAGCCAACAGCCCCTATAACACCATCCAGGAACTGGTAGATGCGGCCAAAGCCGCGCCTGGCACAATTCCTGCGGCCGCATCCGGGGCCGGTTCCATTCACCACCTGAACCTGCTGGCCATCCAACAGGGCGCGGGTGCCGAATTCAAATTCGTGCCTTATAAAGGCTCTGCACCTGGCCAAGAAGCCGCCATGGCGGGCGAAGTTGCGCTGGTTGTGACCTCGCTGGCAGAACAAGCGGCTTTGATCGAAGGTGGTCAACTGAAGCCACTGGCAATGCTGACACCAGACTCTGTTGAAATTGCAGGCAAAACCGTGCCGTCTGCCTTCTCAGCCTATGAAGGTCTGGACAAGTATCTGCCGCTGAAACAGGCCATTGGTTTTGCAGTCCACAGCTCTGCGGATGACGCCGTCAAAGCCAAGCTTGGCGCAGCGTTTGAAATGGCCATCGCCTCTGACACCGTTGCAACATGGGCCTCTGCCAACAACTATGATGTGGGTGGACAATATGGTGAAGAAGCACAGAAATTGTTTGAAACACTCGAAGCAACATTTGCCTACACTTTGAAAGATCTGGGTGCAGCAACCGTTGATCCAATGTCTCTTGGCATCGCCAAGCCTTAATCACAATCAGTGACGAGGGCGCCCCTGTGGCGCCCTTTTCTATTTGGGGAGAACACTTTGGATAATTCAGACGACATCACGGTGCTGCGGGCCCGCGATTTCTGGTCAGCGATAGGCCTTTTCTTCCTATCTCTGTTTTTTCTTTGGAAAACATCACAAATTCCACTGTTTGGCGCAAACCGAGCAGGCGTCAGCGCGGATTGGTTCAATTCCGCCGCGCTGGTGCCGCTGGGCATTTTTGGCGGCATGCTTGTGCTGTCCATTGTGCTGTTTGTCATTGCCATCAAAGCCGGTGGGGCACAGCACGCGCTTAGTTCTATTGGGCTTGGCTGGGACAAGAACGAAGCGCTGCGCTTTACCACAATTGCAGCCATTTTAACCGGCTATATTGTGGGGCTGGTGCCACGGGTCGACTTTATCATCAGCTCCGCGCTTTTGATCACCGCGTTGATCTATGGGTATCGCGGCGGGCACCGGGACCGCATGGTCACCTCGTCTCTCTTTGTCTTTGCCGCTGGGCTTTATGCCTTTGTCACGCATCTGCCCCAGTCCCAATGGAAAGCCCATGGTGACGATTGGGTGGTTTTGCTGCTCTGGATCGGTCTTGTTCTGGTGTCTCTCGCCAAATCCAAATCCGACAAGGTAGCGCGGCTTGTGCCCCTGCTCAGCGTGTTAGCACCGTTTATTCTGGTCTGCGCCATGGCCTTTGGCTTCCGTCAAAATGTGCCAAACCGCACCGGCCTGATCTTTAGCCAGATCGAATACAACTACTACGTAAACCTCAAACCGCTCTGGAGCCGGTAACATGGAATTCGTCTTTTCACAGCTGGCCGGTTTTGGGGTTGCGATGGTGGACCTTGTGGTCGACCCGCTCACTTATATTTACCTGATCACCTCTGTTTTTCTGGGCATCACTTTTGGGGCCCTGCCCGGCCTGACAGCCACCTTGGCGGTCACGATCCTCACCGGCTTCTTTAGCAACAAAATCCCACTGGATTACTCGCTGATTGCCCTGCTTGGGGCCTATGTTGGCGCGATCTATGGTGGCTCTTACCCCTCTATATTGCTGAACATTCCCGGCACCGCCGCCAGTGCGGCCACGGCCATGGATGGCTATCCGCTGGCCAAGGCTGGTCGTGGCGGCGAAGCGCTTGGCATGACCACAACCGCCAGCTTTATCGGCACCATTATTGGCACCTTTGCCCTGCTGATCTTTGTCTGGTTGCTGCTGCTGGTTTCCAAAAACATCGCCAGCCCGGAAAAAGCCCTACTTGCCCTCTTTGGTATCCTGCTTTCCGGCACATTGATGAGCGAAGATCTGGTCATCAAAGGCTGGATTGCCGGCCTTGTTGGCCTTGCCATGGCCATGGTTGGACTTGACCCGCTGTTATCAGAACCGCGTTACACTTTTGGCTGGTCATACATGCTGTCCGGGTTTCAAGTTGTGCCCGTCCTGATGGGGGCCTTTGCGATCCCGCAGATCATCGAAGGCATGCGCCATATCGAGGCGGGCAAACTGCTTGAACTCAAAGGCAGCATTGTTCCGAATTTGAAAACCGTGAAACGCTATCTGCCCACCATCGGCCGCTCGGGTGTCATCGGCACCGGCGTGGGTGCTTTGCCCGGCGTGGGCGAAGATGTGGCTGGCTGGGTCAGCTACGGAGTCGGCAAAACCGTCTCTAAAGAAGGCGATCAATTCGGCAAAGGCAGCCTCGAAGGTCTGCTCAGCTCTGAAACAGCCAACAATGCCTGTATCGGCGGCGCGCTTATCCCGCTTTTGGTGCTTGGCATCCCCGGCTCCCCCCCTGCTGCGGCCCTGATGGGCGCTTTCAAGATCAACAACATCATCCCCGGCCCTACCATTGATCCGGCGATCATTCTGCGCGTGGTTGCCATTCTGGTTCTGGCCAGCCTGACCATGTTCATCATGGGGCTGTTCACTGCCAAGATCTTCATCAAGATCCTGCGCATCCCGCAAACCATCTTTTTGCCGATTGTCATGGTCCTGACCACCATCGGCAGCTTTTCGGTGGGTGGCGGTATCAACGATCTATACCTGATGCTGGGTGTTGGACTTGTGGCCTTTTTCATGAACCTGATGCGCTATCCGATTGCCCCGCTGGTGATCGGCGTCATCCTTGGGGGCATGTTTGACGAAACCTTCCGCCGCTCGTTGCTGATTTCAGACGGCGATATGTCGGTGTTTATCTCGCGCCCCGGTGCCGCGATTCTGCTCACACTCAATATCGCGCTGATCCTGGCTCAATTCCCCGCCGCCAAGCGCAGCTTTACCTGGATGAAAGGCAAATTTGTCTGATGTATGTGGTAACAGTAACCTTCACCTTACATCCAAGCGCATCAGGGGATTTTATGCCCCTGATGCTGCAAAACGCCCAAACCTCACTGCGCGAAGAACCCGGCTGTCTTGTCTTTGACGTTTGTCGCGGCAACGACCCAAACACCGTGTTCCTATATGAAATCTACAAAGATCGCGCCGCATTTGACACCCATCTGCAAAGCGACCACTTTCAAAGCTTCGACGCTGCGGTTCAATCCATGATCGCAGAGAAAACCATCAAACTATTCCACGAGGTCCACCGGTGAGTGATTGGGAAGTTTATTCGGTCAAATATGCTGACCGCAACAGCCGCACGCGGGCTGACAGCTTTATCTTTGATGACAACCACGATGCCCCGCATGACATGGATTACTTCATCTGGGTCTTGCGGCGCGGGGCTGAAACCATTCTGGTGGATACCGGCTATGACACAACAGAGGCCAAGGCGCGCAACCGTCCCATCCTGATGGATCCGCGCGACGCCCTAAAGCCGCTGGGCATCATCCCCGAAGCCGTCACCGATGTGATCGTCACCCATCTGCATTATGACCATGCGGGCGGATTGCACATGTTCCCCAACGCCCGCCTTCATCTTCAATCCGCCGAGATGGCCTTTGCAACCGGCCCCTGCATGTGCCACGACACTTTGCGCGCGCCCTTCACCGCGGGCCATATCTGCGACGCGGTCAAACGGCTTTATGCGGGCAAGCTCTGTTTTTATGACGGCACTGCTGAAATTCGCGACGGCCTAAGCGTGCATTGCATCGGTGGTCACTCACGTGGGCTGCAGTGCGTGCGGGTCAAAACCCAAACCGGATGGTTGGTGCTGGCCTCTGATGCCGCGCATTATTATGAAAACTTTCTGGCTGAAAAACCTTTTCCGATTGTGGTTGATCTGCAGAATATGCTGGATGGCTTCGCGACCCTTAAAAAGCTTGCCAGCCGCCCAGCGCTGATCATTCCCGGCCACGATCCACTGGTGGCTGCGCATTTCCCCGTTGCCTTTGCGCCACACATCCAAAGCCTTCATACAGGACCTGAATCGCCAATTCCGGGAATTTAAGAATCAATTGGCCGAATTTCCGCTCAATCCGTCACAAAAGTGTCATTTTATTAAACACTCATACAAATTTTGAGACTTTAGAGGTATATTTTTGAAACCAAATGTGCCAAAAAAAGCAGCAGATGTACGTGTAAAGCCAGGTAACTATGACTGATATTTCAAAACTAGCGGAACTGCGAAAGCTCTTGATGGGCATGGAACAAGCATTGGGTCTCGAAGATCTGTCTGCGGTAGAACGCGACATTTATTATGCCGCCAATGACCTGTCCGCGCAAAGCTCTGGCGTGCGCACAACCGGCCTATTGGCCCATACATTGATGAAAAATGTTTCAAGACCCACCTTCTTCCGTGCCTTGAAATCTTTGGTCAGCAAAGGCTATTTGTCGCAAAGCGCTTTGTCACGTCGTGGCGTATATACGGTTAACAATCTGCGCGCATAGGCCTCTATTTCTGCAAGGCAATCCATTGAAATTAAAGTCAGTATTTTTGGAAACATTGACCGCTTCTGCGGTTTATGTTGCCGCATTCTTCATGACTTTCGAGATTTTGATGCCTGTGCAGGCTATGTTTTT
Source organism: Cognatishimia sp. WU-CL00825 (assembly GCF_040364665.1). Classification (NCBI taxonomy): domain Bacteria; kingdom Pseudomonadati; phylum Pseudomonadota; class Alphaproteobacteria; order Rhodobacterales; family Paracoccaceae; genus Cognatishimia; species Cognatishimia sp. WU-CL00825. The sequence continues at coordinate 226,914 of NZ_BAABWX010000002.1, read as the reverse complement.
TCCCGATTTCTCAAGCAGCGCCAGCCTGTTGTTTTTGCCGCACGGCGTGCGCGTTCTGTCTGCCTGGCTGCTAGGCTGGCGGTCAGTCTATGCGCTGCTGCCCGGCGTGTTTCTGACCTATTACTTGCTTGCTGGCGACGGTGTTTTCACCGCCAGCCGCTTGTCGGGCATCGCAATTTCCGTCCTGACCGCCCCCACGGTGTTTTTTCTGGCCGCCAAACTTGGCTTTGATGCGCGCCTTCGGTCAAATATCGCGCCCTGCTGGCCCTGTGTCATGATCGTGGGAATCATCGCAGGCATCATTGGCGGCATTCTGACCAACATGGCGTTTGGCAGTCCATTGCTGGACTATTTTGCCTTCTTCATCGGCGACACTTCGGGTTTGTTCTTCCTGATGCTGGGGCTGATGTTGCTGTTTCGCGCGGAACGCGCCCGCAGCCCACGCTAGTCCGATCCAAATCCTGCATCCTTAACACATCAAAACCCGCTATGTCCCGCGCGCGAAAAATTATACGCGCAATTATTGAAGCAAATTTCCGGCGGTTTTGTATTTTTGTTGCGCTGCACCTGCAAAGTGATTATGTCACAGTGCAGCATAATAAGGATTTGATTCATGGCCCATGACGGACAGGAGCTTGCAATGACACAACCCGTAATCCTCGCTGATTTGCTTCAGTTGACGGCCACCGCCGTTCCTCCGGTCGAAGCATTGGTACAGACTGCCACCGACAAACTGCGTGCCGAAATGCTGGTGGATGGGCGCATTTCCGGTGCCAAGGTCGAAGCCAACCAGACCGCCGCGCACGGCCTTTCGTGGTTGGCCACCTATGGGCAGGCGCTGCGTCAAATGCAAAACTGGGCCGAGCGTATGCAGGCCGAGGGAAAATTCGGCGAAGTTGAACAGCTGATCCACCAAATCGCCTTTGGCGAATACCTCTGGCAGATTTATGGTGGCATCCCAATGAGCCAGGGCGAAATCATTCGTCTGCAAGACATCGGCCTGTCACAGGACGAACAGCGCGGCTTGATGGAACCCGCCATCATGACACTCTGCAATCAAGGCAACAGCCAAGCGGCCCGCACCCGTCTGGTCGAATTGATGCAAGAGCAATCCGCCAATATCACTGTCGGCACCTCTGGCCTTGATGACGAGCTGGAAATGATCCGCGAGCAATTCCGCCGTTATGCCGTGGAAAAGGTCATTCCGCACGCGCATGAATGGCACCTCAAAGACCAGCTTATTCCGATTGAAATCATCCAAGAGTTGGCGGAAATGGGCGTCTTTGGCCTGACCCTGCCCGAAGAATACGGCGGTTTTGGCCTCTCCAAAGCCTCGATGGTTGTGGTGACCGAAGAGCTGTCGCGCGGTTATATCGGCGTTGGCTCACTGGGCACACGCCCCGAAATCGCCTCCGAGCTCATCCTGTGTGGCGGCACCGAAGAGCAAAAACAAAAATGGCTTCCCCTGCTCGCCAGCGGTGAAGTCTTGCCAACAGCCGTCTTTACAGAACCCAACACCGGTTCTGACCTAGGCTCCCTGCGCACCCGCGCGGTGAAAACCGACGACGGCTATGAAATCACCGGCAACAAAACCTGGATCACCCACGCCGCTCGCACCCAGATCATGACGCTTTTGGCGCGCACCGATTCCAGCACCGACAACCACAAAGGCCTGTCGATGTTCATCGCGGAAAAAACACCGGGCACCGATGAAAACCCTTTCCCATCAGAGGGCATGACCGGCACCGAAATCGAAGTGCTCGGCTATCGCGGCATGAAAGAATACGAACTGTCCTTTGATGGCTTTAAAGTCAAAGAAGAAAACCTGCTGGGTGGCGAGGAAAACAATGGCTTCAAACAGCTGATGCAGACCTTTGAAAGCGCCCGTATCCAAACCGCTGCCCGTGCGGTGGGTGTGGCGCAGGCCGCACTGGACGTGTCGATGCAATACGCCATCGACCGTAAGCAATTTGGAAAATCCCTGATCGACTTCCCACGTGTCTCTGGCAAACTGGCGATGATGGCCGTCGAAATCATGGTCACCCGCCAGCTCACCTATTTCTCTGCCGCGCAAAAAGACCGCGACAAACGCTGTGACCTCGAGGCTGGCATGGCCAAACTCTTGGGGGCGCGTGTGGCCTGGTCTGCCGCCGACAACGGTCTGCAAATCCACGGAGGAAATGGCTTTGCACTGGAATATGAAATCAGCCGCATCCTGTGTGACGCCCGCATTCTGAACATCTTTGAAGGCGCCGCGGAAATTCAGGCACAGGTCATCGCAAGACGCCTGTTGGGTTGACCCGAAACCATCGACAAAGCCCCGCGCCTGCACGCCAGACGCGGGGCTTTTGCGGTTTTGCACCTCCCCGCTTCACACAAACCCCTTGAAATGCACGTGCTCTGCTGTATTATTTAACAATTCCGTTAAATAAAGGAGCACCCCATGCGCAGCATCACCATTCGCTATGAATACGACGGCGACGAAGCCCCTTGGCGCGCCGCGATCCAGGGATTCATCACTGCCCTCAACGCAGACCCAAAGGCCCAGCAGTTCAACTATCAGGTTGCCATCGCTGATGATGGCAAAACCCGGCTGCACTGGGGCCGCTGGGACAGCGCTGAAACCCTGTCACACGTGCAAAGCCAAGACTACTTCAAGAGCTTTGCTGCCAAGGTCGCAGAGTTTTCAGAAGGCAAACACAGCGCCACGCCGGCCAACCTCTCTTTTAAGACCAACAGCTGGTAACCAAATGCGAAGCCACCCTGTGGTGCAACATCGCACTTCGGCGCAAGAATGCTGCAACTGCAAATTCCTAGGTTGCTCTGTGCCCCAACGCCCCTTACGCCATAAGCATGGCAAAGAATCGACTCTCTTCCGAAGACTGGCTGGCTGCGGGCTTCCGCGCGCTCAGTTCTCATGGCCCCGCAGCGCTCAAGGCCGAACCCCTTGCGCGGGCCCTTGGCACCACCAAAGGCTCGTTCTATTGGCACTTTGCGGACGTGCCGAGTTTTCACGCCGCGATGCTGGCCCTCTGGGAAGCCCGCGCCTTTGAGGACGTCACAGCAGAGCTAGAGACCGAGACCAACCCAGTCAAACGCCTGCGTGCGCTTGGCAATGTTGCCGCTGCCGGCACCCCCAAGGAATTTGGCGGCGATGGCACCGAGCCCGCCATGCGCGCCTGGTCCCGGGAAAACAGTACCGTCGCCCAAGCCATCCAACGGGTGGATGCGCGGCGCATGCGCTATATTGCCGACATTCTTGCGGAAATCGGCCTAACCAACAGCGACCTATCCCGTTTGGTTTACGGGGCTTATATTGGCATGCAAGATCTCACCACACGCGATGCCACCCCTAATGTCGAGGCGATGGGCACCTTAATCGATTTGATCTTGGCGCTCTATGAAACCGAATGAAAAAACTCTGCCCGGCCTTACTGGCGCTTTGTGCGGCCTGCCAAACGGATGAAACCCTGACGGCCTATGGCGCTGCGGATGTGACGTGGCACTTGACCAGCCTTCAGGGGGCGGCGTTCTCGGCCAAGGCCTCGCTCCGCTTTTTGCCAGACGGCCGGGTCAAAGGTCACGCGCCCTGCAATGGGTTCTCAGCCACACAATCGGCCCCCTACCCTTGGTTTAGCCTGTCTGCCATTGTCTCTACCAAACGCGCCTGCAACGACCTGACAGCAGAGCAGCGATTTTTTGCGGCCCTCAACGATATGACCCTTGCCGAAGTCTTGGGCGACACGCTGATCCTCAGCAATGAGGACGGCCAAGACATGGTGTTTCGCAAATCTATGACCCCAAACGACGGCTAAGCTTATCCACAAACCGCGCCCGCGCCTCGGGCAAGGCCCGCAGCGATTGGCTTTGCGCCAGCTTGGTTTCCAAAAAATATCCGGTCACGCCCAGCGCGGCATAAACCTCGGCATCCTCACCCGCCCCTTGCCCCAGCATCACCGGCGGCAAAGGCAACAATCGATCCGCCCAATCACCCGCCCCCGCCGCTGTCACGGCGCGGCCGGTTTTGGGCGACACATAGACCAGGCCGTCGCGCGCGCCGGTCACCGCGCAAGCAGAAAGATCCAGCTGAAACCCCAGGTCTTCCAACAGGGCCATTTCCCAACGCAGATACCCTAGGGGCCAAATCTCGTTCTGGCCCAGCAAATCCAGCAGTAAAACCGTACGCTGATACAGCGCCTGATGCGGCACGCGTTCGGGCAGGCAAAAGCCCAACAAGCTGGTGACCGCATTCAGACCGGCCAAGGCAAAGCGATCCGCCAAAGCACCCGCCCGGCTGCGCAGCGGTTCCACCTGAAAGGATCCGATATGCTCCTCAAGCCGCGCGCGCCAGCGCAGATCCACCTGCGCCCCGGGCTGCAAAATCGGCGTCATTTTTCGGCTAGTCCCCCCGCGCACCACACCGGCATGGCGTCCATGTTCCTGGGTAAACACCTCAAGAATCACGGAGTTTTCGCCGTGTTTGCGTGTCGATACAACAATGCCTTGGTCGCGCCAGTCCATAAAAACACCCTATGGTGTAAAGCTGACAGGGCGCAAATGGGTATTTAGATCAAGCACAAACCCATAAGCTTCATCTTTCTATAAATACTCAAAATCTGCGTCTTCAATCCGCCAGACCAGACTCATCAAGCAGGTGGCGCCCGGCGCGATCCTCGACTTCGATCACCCAGAGGTCTGGATCAAACGACCGTTGTTTGGCCACTGCACCATCCACATCCGCCTCGATGCCTTCAGACAGCACCGCCCAGGTGCGCGCGCCGCTCATCAGATCAAAGCTGCGCTGAAACGCGCGGGCCTGGCCATCCAGCGTATTTAACTTGACCAAAACAGCCCCCGCCGTGTCATCGCCATGGGCCACCACAAAGGCCGGAATGCCCTGAAACCGCAGCCGCGCCAGATAGGCCTGCACCCAGAATTCTGCCGTCAGCCGCGCCATCAATTGCCGTCTTTGAAATCAAGTCCCATTTCAGAATAGCGCTCAGCCTCTTCCAGCCAACCCGGCCGTACTTTAACCTGCAAAAACAGATGCACCTTGCGGCCCAGAAATTCTTCCAGTTCTTCACGCGCGGCCTTGCCAACTGCTTTGATGGTCTCGCCACCTTTGCCCAGCACAATGCCCTTGTGCCCATCGCGCATCACATAGATCAATTGATCCACGCGACAGGAGCCGTCTTTGCGCTCGTCCCATTTTTCAGTTTCCACCGTCATCTGATAGGGCAGTTCTTGATGCAGGCGCAGCGTCAGTTTTTCACGGGTCATTTCCGCCGCAATCATGCGCATTGGCAGATCGGCGATTTGATCTTCGGGATAGAGCCACGGCCCCTCTGGCAGCTCAGCCGCCAACCACTTGCGCAATTGATCGGTGCCATGGCCGCGTTCCGCAGAGATCATAAAGGTCTCGACAAAGCCGTAACGCGCGTTCAGCTCCTTGGTCAGCCCCAACAGCTTTTCGGTGGCCACCTTGTCGATCTTGTTGATCGCCAGCGCCACTTTACGCCCCTCGCCAACCTCTGCGAGACCCTCAAGAATGCGCTCAACCCCTTCGGTGATGCCGCGATGCGCCTCAACCATCAACACCACAACATCCGCATCTGCGGCCCCGCCCCAAGCGGCCGCCACCATCGCGCGATCCAGTCGGCGGCGCGGTTTGAACAGGCCCGGCGTGTCCACAAACACGATCTGCGCCTCTCCCTGCATGGCAACGCCACGAATACGAGTGCGCGTGGTTTGTACCTTATGGGTGACAATAGATACTTTGGCGCCCACCATGCGGTTGGTCAGGGTTGATTTGCCTGCATTAGGCTCGCCAATCAAGGCAACGAATCCGGCGCGGGTCATGCGCTCTCCAATCTGGTCAGCAGGGTTTTGGCCGCGGCTTGTTCCGCCTGCCGTTTGCTTCCTGCGGTCGCTTCTTCAGCTTCACCATTTTCCAGGCGAGCTGCAATGGTAAAGACAGGGGCGTGATCTGGCCCGCTGCGTTTCACCAGCTCATATTTAGGCGGCTGAAAGCCCCGGGCCTGCGCCCATTCCTGTAAGGATGTTTTGGGGTCGCGCGCATCGTCTTCAACCGTGGTGACGCGCTTGCCCCAAAGCCGCAAAATCAGGTCGCGGGCCACGTCAAAGCCGGCATCGCGATAGACTGCGGCAATCACCGCTTCCATGGCGTCGCCCAGCAAGGCCTGCTTGCGGCGCCCACCTGACAGCATTTCCGAGCGGCCCAGTTTCAGCGCCGCCCCCAAATCGATGTCGCGCGCCACATCCGCACAGGCCTCTTTGCGCACCAGCGCATTAAAGCGCGGTGCCAACTGGCCTTCGGTTGCAACCTTATCATGGTCCAAAATGGCCTCTGCCATAACCAGCCCAAGCACTCGGTCGCCCAAAAACTCCAACCGTTGGTTATCGGACCGCGTCGCCGAAGACATCGATGAATGGGTAACAGCGCGCACCAACAGTTCAGGGGCACCAAATTGATGCCCCAGCCGCTGTTCTAATGCTTTGAGCTCAGCAGAAAGTTTCACTCGATCCCCTTAAAGAAGCGATCACTGCGCCAGGTCCAAAAGGCAAACATTGACCGGCCTGCCGAAGAAAACATTATGCGGTCCGCCCGACCAATCAGGTTTTCATAAGGCACAAAGCCAACGCCCCGGTTTTGCTGGGCCACGCGGCTGTCAGTCGAGTTATCGCGGTTATCCCCCATAAAGAAGTAATGCCCGCTTGGCACCGTGAACACGCCGGTATTGTCGACATAGCCGTTTTCAATGTTCAGGATCGAATGTTTCACACCGTTTGGCAATGTCTCGATCAAACGCGTTTTGACACATTTTCCACCATTGCCGACCGGCCCGTTTTCACAACGTGGCAAGTTGCCCGCAGGACCCTGAGGTGCAGAAATCTCTTCAAACAAGCCGCCGTGTTCCAGTTTTACTGCTGTGCCATTCAAATGCAGCACACCATTCTTCATTTGCACAGTATCGCCCGGCAGACCCACCAAGCGTTTGATGAAATCATCGCCGGTCACCGGATGACGGAATACAACAACATCCCCCTGCTTGGGTTCGCCGCCCCAAATTCGGGTGTTATCACCATCCAGCACGCCACAGAGCTTACCCGCATCAATGCCCAGGGGGCGGATCGAGGGACAAGACGCATAGGAAAACCCATAGGCCATTTTGTTCACAAACAGAAAGTCACCAATCAAAAGTGTGTCTTTCATCGACCCTGACGGGATCCAAAACGGTTGGAAAAAAAACGTGCGGAATATCCCAGCAATCAACAAGGCATAAACAACTGTTTTTACGGTCTCAACAATGCCGTTGTCTTTTTTCTTGGCTTCGGACGCCATTGGTATCTCTCCGGTTTGGGATGGGGGTTACATGCGCAGGCTTAGGCCTGGTGTCAAGCCGAACCCGCGCTTGTGTCGACGATCGGCGTGGCCTCGATCACCACAAAGGCCTGCGCCCATGGATGATCATCTGTCAGTGTCACATGAATGATCGCGCAATGGCCTGCAGGCGTCATCGCGTCCAACCGGTCTTTGGCCCAGCCTGTGACCTGCATCACCGGCTGACCCGTACGCAGATTGGTCACCGCCATGTCTTTCCAGCTGATGCCCATCGCAAGCCCAGTACCCAGAGCTTTGGAACACGCCTCTTTGGCGGCCCAACGTTTGGCATAGGTGCCCGCAACATCCTTACGATTTTCCGCTTTGCGCTGTTCGATTTCGGTGAACACGCGCGTCTTGAACCGGTCGCCAAACCGATCCAACGTGCCCTGAATGCGCTCGATATTTGCCAGATCAGATCCGATGCCCAAAATCATTCTAACATCGCCTCAATCGCCCCGGTCGCTTGGTTTAAGGTAATAATCAATGTGCCTGATAGAAATTCATATTCCGGGTCATAGGTTGTAACCTCCATCGCAAAGCTCAAACCAACCGCTGGGTCATACCTAGCAGTCAACGTTTCAAATCCCGCTCCAGAAAACCCAACCCCAGCTGATACGCCTATCGTTTTGCACTGGCGGCCGCCCAGCTCGTCGTAAGGCGGTGACAAAACCAATATATGAAACGCCCCAGCCGCAGGTTCGATGGTATCAAGCAACGCCAAGCGCACATCTCCACCTGCAAATCTGCGGGTATTGACCTCCCAAGGCTCCACGATGGCATCCGCCCGTGCATGCCAGTCACAGTCCACAACCTCTTGTGCCCAAACCGGAGACATCACGACCGACAGAACTGCACCCAGTGTCCACCGCATTACATCTCCAATCGCGCCGTCAGAATTTTTAAACTCGCCGCCCCAAACAAAGCCGCGAACATGCCATCAAACCAACGTTTCATTGCAATATAGCGCCGTGAAACCGAAGGCAGGGCAAACAGGATCCCATAGCCCACAAACACAAATGTCGACATGGTGATCAGCATGGCGAACAATTGCCAAATCTCTGCCATGCCCGCCCCTTTGGGCAATGCAATTGCATAGATCGACCCCCAGGCCAAAATCGCCTTTGGATTTGTGATGTGAATCAGATAGCCTTTGACGAACAACCGTTCGTTTGACTGAGGTTTGATGGTTAAGGCCTTTGGCCGAAGCGCAGATTTCAGCGACTTTATTGCCAGGAACAACAAATAGCCTGCTCCCGCATAGCGGACCACCTCAAACATCCAGGCATTGGCCAGCATCACAGCTCCCATGCCCAAAGCCGCGGCGATACCCCAACTGGCCGATCCCGCAACAATGCCCAAGGCAATCGCAACCCCTGCCGTACGTCCGGCCCCCATCGCGGTGCCAGATATCGCCAAGGTCGCTGGACCAGGCGTGCCTCCGGCGATGCCCCAGGCCAAAACCACCAACAGAATTTCCGGACCCAACATCATGTTTCCCATCACCTTATGCGGTGCCGCAGCGAATCGTACGTTTCAACGCCTGAAACGTACAAATTGTACAATTAAACAAATCTAAACGCTGCGCGCTGCATCCATCAAGCGGCGCATTTCTTTGATGGCGTTTTCCATGCCCACAAACATCGCTTCGCCCATCAGAAAATGACCGATATTCAGCTCTTTGATCTCGGGAATGGCGGCAATCGGCTGCACGGTGTCATAGGTCAAACCATGACCAGCATGCACCTCTAAGCCCAGAGAATGCGCAAATGTCGCCATCTCTGTCAGTCTGGCAACCTCTTGATCTCGCTCATCAAATTTTCCCTCCGCATGAAAGTCACAATAGGCCCCGGTGTGCAGTTCAATCACCTCGGCCCCAATCCGATGCGCGGCTTCGATCTGCGGCCTGTCTGCCGCAATAAAGATCGAAACCCGACACCCCGCATCGCGCAGAGGCGCGATAAAATGCGCCAGTTTGTTTTCCTCGCGCGCGACTTCTAACCCACCCTCGGTGGTCTTTTCCTCGCGTTTTTCCGGCACAATACAGACAGCATGCGGTTTATGACGCAGGGCAATTGCCTGCATTTCATCGGTTGCTGCCATTTCGAAATTCAAAGGAATAGTCAATGTTTCCATCAACTTATCTATATCGCTATCCATGATGTGCCGGCGATCTTCGCGCAGATGGGCAGTGATGCCATCCGCACCACAGGCCTGCGCCAGCGCGCCTGCACGCGCCGGATCAGGATAGGCCCCACCTCTGGCATTCCGCACCGTGGCAACATGATCAATATTCACACCCAAACGCAGCATTACAGGCTCCCGACATAAGATTTCGCCTGAAACTACGGGGTTGTTTCAAAAACTGAAACCGATTTTTTTAGGGTTCGTCAGAATGACTCTCAAACGTCTCAGCAACCTGCGCGCTCGCCAAGCGGGCCTTCTCCTTAAGTGCTTCAAATTTCGCCTGAATTTTCTTGGCGCGGCGTTTTTGATACACCCGAATAACCGGCACAGTCAGGTAATAGGCCACTGTCGCGGCGGCAATGCCGGGCAAAATTCCACCAATCAAATAGGGGTAAAAGACCTCGTCCCAAAAGATTGAAAGCCCATGCCAATCCATCTCTGCATCGGTGAACAGCGCCATGATGTTGTGAAAAAAATCCAACCCCGCCCCAGCAAACTTGCTGACCAGAGTGCTTTTTTCCCCTTCTTCAAAGGTTGTACCCAGCAAAAAATGACCTGTTTTCAAAGAGATAATACCGACGGGCAGATAAGTCAGCGGGTTGCCAAAAAAGGTGCCCAATAAGGCCGCCAGCAAATTACCCTGCACCGCACGCGCCACCAATGCGGCTATCACAAAATGCATGCCATAAAACGGGGTAAAGGTCGCAAACACCCCAGCCCAAATGCCGCGTGCAATACGTTCTGGCGAACCCGGCAACCGCCGCAACCGATGTCTCACGTAATGAAACGCCCGCCCCCAACCGCCGCGTGGCCAGAAGAAATCCAATACAATCTGTAGGATAGGTCGTCTGTCCCGGCGCTTAAATACCACGAAAGCGTCCCCTATTCCTTGGCCGCATATGGCAATCTGCCAAGGCTAGGATCCCGGAAACGTTCAATAGCAGCCACTTCGCTTTCGGCCTGCAAAGCCAGCATAAGCGAGTGTAAATGCTCGGTGTTGCGCAATTCCACATGCAACTTTAGGCGATAAAAGTCGGGCTTTCGATCGGTGAACTCAAGGTTAGAAATATTGGCTTGGTTTTCACCAATCAGCGTACAGATCCGGCCCAACACACCGGCATCATTACCAATAGTCAGATCCAATGTGGTTCCATAAACCGGCTTGTGCCGGCCCACCTGCCAATGCAAATCCAACCAGCGATTGGGTTGATCTTCGTAATTGGTCAGGTTGTCACAATCGATTGCATGAACAACCACACCGTGGCCTCTGTGGCTGATGCCAACAATGCGCTCGCCGGGCAAGGGTTCACAGCATGGTGCGCGATCAAACCTTTGATCCGAAGACAATCCAATCACCGCAGCTTCGGCGGCCACCTCGTCGCTGTCGTCCGGGGCCAATTCAGGAAAAACCGCCTGCACAACTTCATGGGCATTGATTTCCGCACTGCCCAGCCGCGCCAAAAGCGTCTCGCGGTCTTCCAACCGCATCTGTTTCGCCGCCATATCCAGAATTTTTTCCGTGGGCTTTTTACCCACGTGCTCAAAAGCCGCCCGCGCCAGCTCAAACCCTAGCTTGGCAAAGCGCTCGTGATCGAGTTCCCGCAGGGCGCGGCGAATGGCAGATTTGGCTTTGCCGGTTGTCGCAATGTCCAGCCACGTCGCTTGCGGCATCTGCCCAACCGCCGTGATAATCTCTACGGACTGACCATTTTTGATCCGCGTCCACAAAGGCACCCGAATATGGTCGATCTTGGCACCAACACAGGCGTTGCCGATCCGTGTATGAATCGCATAGGCAAAGTCGATTGGCGTGGCCCCGCGCGGCAGTTTAACCACATCACCCTTGGGCGAAAAGCAGAACACTTGGTCCTGATACATCTCCAGCTTAACCGCTTCAAGGAAGTCGGCGTGATCTTCCTCGGTGTCAAATTGTTCGGTCAGCGATCTGATCCAGCGCGCCGGATCTACAGCAAAGGGGTTCTCGCCCCGCACCCCATCGCGGTAAGACCAATGCGCTGCCACCCCGGTTTCCGCCACATCGTGCATTTGCCGTGTTCGGATCTGAACCTCGACACGTCGTCCGTCACGCCCGGAAACCGTTGTATGAATAGAGCGGTATCCGTTTGATTTTGGCTGACTGATATAGTCTTTGAACCGCCCCGGCACAGCGCGCCAACGTTGATGAATGGCCCCAAGAACCCGGTAACAATCATTCTCGTCTGCGGTTACAATCCGGAACCCATAGATATCAGACAGTCGCGAAAAGCCCTGATCTTTGGCCTGCATCTTGCGCCAAATCGAATAGGGCTTCTTGGCGCGACCGATCACCTCAGCCTGAATGCCTGTTTTATCTAGCACCTGAATCATATCGCCGGTGATGCGTTGCACCACGTCGCCGGTTTCTTTTTGCAAGGTGATAAAGCGGCGAATAATCGATGCACGTCCATCCGGGTTCAGCACCTTAAACGCCAAATCCTCTAGCTCTTCGCGCATCCACTGCATGCCCATGCGCCCAGCCAAGGGGGCATAGATATCCATGGTTTCGCGGGCTTTCTGAATTTGCTTTTGCGGCCGCATCGCACGAATGGTGCGCATATTGTGCAATCGGTCCGCCAGCTTAACCAAAATCACCCGCAGGTCTTTGGACATGGCCATAAACAATTTGCGGAAGTTTTCGGCCTGTTTGGTTTCAGTTGACGACAGCTGCAAATTGGTCAGCTTGGTCACACCGTCTACCAACAATGCGTTCTCTTCGCCAAACCGTCGCGCTACTTCTGAATAGGACGCTTTGGTGTCTTCGATCGTATCATGCAATAGGGCGGTGATGATGGTCGCATCGTCCAGTTGTTGCTCTGTTAAGATCGCTGCAACTTCGATGGGATGCGAAAAATAGGCCTCGCCAGAGTGGCGGTACTGCCCCTCGTGCATCTCGAGGCCAAAATCATAGGCCTCGCGGATCAGTTTTTCATTCGTCTTGGGGTTATAGGCCCTGACAAGTTCGACCAGATCGTCAGCCGGAATCATGTAGTGCCTTCTCTATCCCCCAGGGCTTAGCCCTGGCCTTGAGCTTCCATCAACGCGCGCAGCAACTTCTCTTCTGACATATCATCATCAGAAGGTTTGTCAGCGGTCTCAGCACCCATCAACAATGCCATCGAGTCTTCTTCAGGCTCGTCAACTTCGATCTGGTTCTGATTGCTTTCGATCAGACGCTCGCGCAGCTCATCCGCGGTTTGAGCCTCATCTGCAATCTCGCGCAAAGAAACAACGGGGTTCTTGTCGTTGTCACGTTCAATCGTGATTGCGGAACCCGCAGAAATTTCACGCGCACGATGCGCTGCAAGCATAACCAGCTCGAAACGGTTCGGAACCTTATCGACGCAATCTTCTACGGTGACGCGGGCCATCGGGGCACTCCATTGTCAGGACGGGATCAGAAACCGAGTACTTAGGCTGGAATCACGTCAGTTACAAGCACATAGTCACAGGGCAATCACCTCTTCGCGCTCACTTTTTGGTAAGTTTGCAACCATTTCAGCCACAGATAGCCCGGAAACCGGGTGAACCCAGTCTGGAACGATGTCCAACAGAGGAATCAGCACAAAAGCGCGATCTTGCAAACGCGGATGTGGCAGAATCAGTTCACCCGGCGTTTCAACTTGCTGTTGTGACAGATCCAGGCTCTGCCAATAGCGATATTGCGCTTCATTTGGCAGAACGGTTTCATCCTGCGCAATCAAATCGATATCAAGCGTTCGCGCGCCCCAACGCACCTCTCGGACGCGCCCAGATTCGGCCTCAATTTGATGCAACAAATCCAGCATGTCGTCAGGCGAGTGATTCGCCCGAATCAGGGCCGCGGAATTGACAAAATCCGGCCCCGCCCCCGCGGGAAAAGCGGGGGTGCGAAACAGCCTACTCTCCTTTAAGATGACTGCGCCGCGTGCCGCCAACGCCTTGTGCGCGAAAAGAATTGTCTCGTCTGGAGACCCCAGGTCGGAATTTGCGTTGCCACCAAAGGCGATAATGAATTTTTTTTGTCTTTTCATTAAATTATATCCCTTAGGATACCCCATCATACCGATGACAAGGGGGAGTGCCCCTTGAAGCTGTGGAAAAAATCTTTAGCCTATAAGGTTAGTCGCGCCCAGTATTTTCACACTCACGGACATTATGGCGCGGCGTTTTACTGGAAGGACATTTGATGTTTTACAAGGACGAACGGCTTGCGCTGTTCATTGATGGTTCAAACCTGTATGCGGCGGCCAAATCGCTCGGGTTTGACATCGACTACAAGCTCCTTCGGACCGAGTTTATGCGACGTGGCAAACTGCTGCGCGCATTCTACTATACCGCACTTCTAGAGAATGACGAATACTCTCCTATTCGCCCTCTAGTTGATTGGCTTCACTATAATGGTTTTACCATGGTGACCAAGCCGGCGAAGGAATATACCGATAGTCAAGGCCGCCGCAAAGTCAAAGGCAACATGGATATTGAACTGGCCGTGGACGCGATGGAGCTTGCTCCGCACGTTGACCACATTGTGCTGTTTTCGGGCGATGGGGATTTCCGCCCGCTGATAGCCAGCCTGCAACGAAAGGGCGTCCGCGTCTCTGTTGTATCAACCATCCGCAGCCAACCTCCCATGATCTCTGATGAATTGCGCCGCCAAGCGGACAACTTTATCGAGCTAGAGGGACTTAAAGACGTGATTGGTAGACCACCTCGCGACCCGGTGCCCGGAGAACGTGAAATGGAATATACGCCAGTTTCTTAAAATCAACCGGGGTCTCGTACTCCGGTTTTTTTCTGCCTGCGGCCCAGCAACACTAATTTCGTGCGTTTTGAATGTCGACCGCATGTTGCGACCATGTGCTCTTGATAAAACCCAGCACGTCCAAAATGTCCTGGTCTGTCAAATCAGACGCAAATCCAGGCATATTGCTTTGATAATCCCCACCAACGACGGCGGCAGACCCATATTTTGTGATCTGAAACAGCAAAAGATCCCCATGATGCCACGTGTGACCACTTTCATCATGAGGTGGGGCAGGCAACAGTCCCTCATGATCCCGCTCGCGCCAGTTCTTCTGCCCCTGCAAATCGCGACCATGACACGCGGCACAATACTCTTGATAAATACCTTTACCGTTTTGAACGCGCGTAGGGTCCTTATAGGGTAGAAATTGCTCTGCTGCGGCATTTCCCGCCGCACAAACCAACACCAGCCCAATCATGGCCTCTTGTAATCTCATTATTGTCTCTCCTTTTTTTGAGCTGTTTGCCGGGCTACCCCGCTGGAAGGTCAAGCGCTATGTCTGGACGCGACCTACAATTTTGCTTAGCTAGAGCACACAAACCAAAGGGCTACAAAATGACCAAATCACCGCTGACCATTTATCTCGCTGCCCCGCGCGGCTTCTGTGCTGGCGTTGATCGTGCGATCAAAATCGTGGAAATGGCGTTGCAAAAATGGGGTGCGCCCGTCTATGTCCGCCATGAAATTGTGCACAACAAATTTGTGGTCGATGGGCTGCGCGACAAGGGCGCGATCTTTGTCGAAGAATTGTCAGATTGCCCAGATGACCGCCCGGTTATCTTTTCGGCGCATGGCGTGGCCAAAATTGTCCCTGCCGAAGCAGAGCGGCGCAATATGGTCTATGTCGATGCGACCTGCCCTTTGGTTTCAAAAGTTCACATCGAAGCAGAGCGCCATTCCGATGCAGGTCTGCAAATCATCATGATTGGCCACGCCGGACACCCCGAAACCATCGGCACCATGGGTCAGTTGCCCCAAGGCGAAGTGCTTTTGGTCGAGACCGAAGACGACGTTGCCACCATCGCAGTACGTGACCCCGAGCAACTGGCCTTTGTCACGCAAACAACCCTGTCTGTGGATGACACTGTTGGCATCGTAAAAGCGCTGAACGCTCGTTTCCCTAAGATCGTCGGCCCGCATAAAGAAGACATTTGCTATGCCACCACAAACCGCCAGCTGGCGGTCAAAGCCATGGCCGAAAAAGTTGACGCAATGCTGGTTGTCGGCGCGCCGAACTCGTCCAACTCGCGTCGCTTGGTCGAAGTGGGCGCAAAAGCGGGCTGTTCATATTCTCAGCTGGTCCAGCGCGGCAGCGATATCGACTGGCGCGCCCTAGACGGCATCACGGGCATCGGCATTACCGCAGGGGCCTCTGCCCCCGAAGTCTTGGTGAACGAGGTCATCGATGCTTTCCGAGCCAGGTATGATGTCACTGTCGAGATCGTGGAGACAGCCGTTGAAACCGTGAATTTCAAAGTGCCCCGGGTTTTGCGTAACCTCGAAACGTTTCCACAATGATTTCGACCCAGTTTCTGCTCACCGCGCTTGTGGTTGTGCTCGCGCCGGGTACTGGCGTGATCTACACGCTGGCGATCGGTCTAGGCCAAGGGCGCAAAGCGGCAATTTGGGCCGCATTTGGTTGTACGATCGGGATTTTTCCGGCATTGGTGGCCGCCAGCCTTGGACTTGCCGCGGTCCTGCATACCTCCGCGCTGTTGTTTCATCTGGTGAAATTTGCAGGTGTCGCCTATTTGCTTTATCTCGCCTGGCAGGCGCTTCGGGACGGTGGCGCGCTTTCCTTGGGCAGCGGAACCACAACGCAGACGGGTTGGAAGATCTGCAAACGCGCCGCGTTGATCAATATCCTCAACCCTAAGCTCTCGATTTTCTTCCTGGCGCTTCTGCCACCGTTTCTCAGTGGAACCCCAGCACAGGCACCAACGGAAATGGCGATTTTGGGCGGCATATTTATGGTTATGACGTTCTTTGTCTTTATGATTTATGGCCTATTTGCAGCCCAAACGCGCAGGTTTCTACTCGGTTCTGATACGGCGGTGAAGTGGATGCGACGCAGCTTTGCAGCGGTATTTGTTTTGCTAGCTGGAAAGCTGGCAACAGAACGCGCGTAAGTTTAGCCTTTACGGCCCCCAAGACTTTTGGGTATCGCCCTCTCTATGGCTAATTTAATTGCATATACCGATGGCGCATGTTCCGGAAATCCTGGCCCAGGGGGCTGGGGTGTCTTGTTGCGCGCAAGCGACGGCGACACCATTCTGAAAGAACGCGAACTTTCAGGCGGGGCTCCCGAAACAACCAATAACAAGATGGAGCTTATGGCCGCCATCCAAGCGCTTGAAACGCTGGAACGACCCAGCAAGCTGACCATTGTCACCGACAGCGCCTATGTGAAAAACGGCGTCACCGGGTGGATACATGGCTGGAAGCGTAACGGTTGGAAAACCTCCGCCCGCAAACCTGTTAAAAACGTTGACCTGTGGCAACGGCTTGATGCCGCCCAAGAGCGCCACGACGTGACATGGGAATGGGTCAAAGGCCATGCGGGACATCCGGAAAACGAAAAGGCCGACGAATTGGCCCGCGCGGGCATGGCCCCGTTCAAACCTGCCAAAAGCAAATGACCGCCCTCGGTTTCCTCGACTTTGCCTCGGTCTTTATCTTTGCGTTGACTGGCGGACTGGTGGCCAGCCGCGCCCAGCTTGACCTTGTGGGCTTTGCGTTTGTCGCCTGTCTGACCGCGGTAGGCGGCGGCACATTGCGCGACCTGCTGCTGGGCCGAGATCCGGTCTTTTGGGTGGGGCAGCCCGGTTATATTTTGCTGGCCACCGGGGCGGCGCTTTTGGTGTTTTTCACCGCGCATTTTCTGGAAAGCCGCTATCGCACATTATTGTGGCTGGACAGCGCAGCGCTTGCCGTCGCGGTTGCCGCTGGCACTGGCGTTGCAATGGACCTTGGTCACAACCCGATTATCATTGTGTTGATGGGCATCAGCACCGGCTGTATGGGCGGCCTGATGCGCGACGTGGTCTGTAACGAAGTGCCGCTTCTGCTGAAACAGGGCGAAATCTATGCCACTGCCGCTTTTGTCGGAGCCAGCAGCGCTGTACTGGCCGCAACACTGGGGCTTAGCGGCCTGCCCGTATTAATCATCTGCGCCGCAGCCACATGGGTTTTGCGCGCCGGGTCCATGTGGTTTGGCTGGAGCTTACCTGTCTATAAGGCCCGCCCACCGCGCAACTAGGTAACCTTGGGCTTAGGCCAGCAGTTTGCCCTCGGGCAGCGCAAATCCCTGCAAAAACACAGAGGCATCCTGGGCCCCTTTGCCGGCACGCTGCAAACGCAACAAGCTCACCGCCCCTTCACCGCAGGCCACAGTCAAACCATCATCTAACAATTGGCCCGGTGCGCCTGTTCCCTTGGCAAGACGCGATCCCAAAAGCTTTACCCTTTGGCCGTCGATTTCACACCAGGCACCCGGAAACGGCGATAGGCCACGAATTTGCCGGTCAACCTCCTCGGCGGACTGTGTCCAGTCAACCCTTGCCTCGGCCTTGTCGATCTTTTGTGCATATGTCACACCGTCCATGGCCTGCGGCACAGGCTCTAGCTCCGGCAAATGTGCCAAGGCATCCACAATCGCCTTGGCCCCGATTTGGCTTAGATGATCATGTAATTGCGCTGTGGTTTCTTCGGCCCCAATAGAGGTCGTCTGACGCAATAAAACCGGGCCCGTGTCCAAACCGGCTTCCATCTGCATAATGCAAACCCCGGTCTCTGCATCACCAGCCATAATGGCGCGGTGAATCGGAGCCGCCCCGCGCCACCGCGGCAACAGACTCGCATGAATATTCAAACACCCCTGTTTTGGCGCATCCAAAATCGCTTGCGGCAAAATCAGCCCATAGGCCACCACCACCGCAACATCCGCATTCAAGGCTGCAAAGGTCTCCAGGGCCTCTGGAGTGCGCAGTGACACCGGGTAGTGCACCGGCAGACCCAGAACTTCGGCCCGCGCCTGAACTGGGCTTGCGCGCTCTTTCTTGCCGCGTCCAGCGGGGCGCGGCGGCTGGCTATAGACCGCAACCACCTCGTGGCCAGCCTCAACCAAAGCCTCTAGAACCGGAACAGAAAAATCTGGTGTGCCCATAAAAATAACGCGCATCATGACCTCGTCTCAATGTGCCAAGCAAACTTGCCTGATCAGCTTTGCATTTTCTTTGCGCGTTTGATCAGCATCTCGCGCTTGGTGCGGCTCAGGTGATCAAAGTACATCTTACCGTTGATATGGTCGATCTGATGCTGAACGGATGTGGCCCAAAGCCCAACAAAATCCTTTTCAGCCATCTCGCCGTTTTCATCCATATAACGCACGGTCACCGCGCGGGGCCGCGAAATCTTCGCTGACACGCCGGGCAGATTGGGGCTGGCTTCTTCGTGCTGTCGCGGCTCGACGGATTTATGCAAAACCTCTGGGTTGGCCATTTTCACAACCTGCCCCCGCTCAGAGGACGCATCCACCACAATCAACCGTTGCAGCACGCCAATCTGATTGGCCCCCATGCCGACACCCGGCATGGCTTCCATCGTGTCGATCAGGTCCTGCCAAACACCGCGCTCTACATCGGTGATCTCTTGCACCGGTTCTGCAGCTGTCCGAAGCCGTTTATCCGGCCAGGGCAAACAGGGTCGCACGCTCATGCGCGGGCCCGTTCACGTTTCATCTTGGCAGATTTTCGCGTCATCATCTGACGTTTCATCGGGCCCAAATAATCAATGAACAACGTGCCATTCAAATGATCAATCTCATGTTGCACACAGGTCGCCCACAGCCCGTCAAAGTCTTTTTCCTGCGGATTGCCGTTTTCGTCGATCCAGCCCACGCGCACGTCAGACGGGCGTGTCACCTCTGCAAATTGGTCAGGGATGGACAGGCACCCCTCTTCATAGGTGTTTTTGTCTTCTGACGACAGCAACACCTCTGGGTTAAACATCACAACGGGCTCTGGTTCGCCTTCTTTGATACAATCCATCACGATCAAGCGCGACAACACGCCGACTTGGGGCGCAGCCAGGCCGATGCCGGGGGCATCATACATGGTTTGCTGCATGTCTTTGGCCAACAAGCGCAAGTCATCTGACAAATCTGGGACCGGATCACAGATTTTTTTCAGCCGCGGATCGGGGTGTATCAAGATCGATTTCAACATGGCGATGACATAGGCCAAGGCGCAGCTTTCTGCAACGGCTCTTGCGCTCAGAGAGCAATTCGATAGCGTGCGCAAAAACGTCAGATGTGACTCAAAGGAGAACCCCATGAATTTTGACAAGCCCATCAATCGCGCCGGCAGCCAATCCTCGAAATGGGATTTGATGCAACGCGGCTTTGGCGTCGACCCAAAAGACGGCATTGCGATGTGGATTGCAGACATGGATTTTGAGGCCCCCGACTTTCTGCAATCCGCCACCCAGGGGCTGATCGAAAAAGCCAACTATGGCTATTTCTGCGGCATGGAATCGTTTCACGAGGCGGTCGATTGGTGGATGCACAGCCGCCACGATTGGCATGTTAACCCTGAATGGACCTTTTTGACCTTTGGTCTGGGGCATGGCATTGCAACCACATTGCAGGCCTTTACTGACCCGGGCGACACCATCGTCACTTTCACGCCTGTCTATCACGAATTTCAGGCCAAGATCGAAAAGACCGGGCGCGTGAACCTGCAATTGCCGCTGATCCAAGACGCTGACGGCCTGTATCGCATGGATTTTGACGCCTATGACGCGTTGATGACTGGCCGGGAAAAATTGCTGCTGATCAGTTCGCCGCACAACCCGGCCGGGCGCGTGTGGACACAATCCGAACTCACCGCCATGGCCGCATTTTGCCAGAAACACGACCTGCTGCTGATCTCTGATGAAATCCACCAGGACCTGACCTTTGCTGGGCAGAAACACCTGACAGCCGCCCGCGCGATGCCTGAAATTCTGGATCGCCTGATCATCACCACCGCGGCGTCCAAATCCTTTAACATTGCCGGGGCGCGCACCGGCTGTGTGATCATTCCAGACCCGGCTCTGCGCGCCCGCTTTGCGCCCTTCTTTCATAGCTTTGATATCAGCCCAAACCTTTTGGGCACCGAGCTTACAAAAGCGGCTTATTCCCCCCAAGGGGCTGAATGGTTGGACGCACTAAATACCTACCTCGAAGGCAACTATACACTGTTCAAAAGCGCCATAGATGCGATCCCCGGCCTAAAAATCATGCCGATGCAGTCCACATATTTGTCTTGGGTCGACACCAAAGACACCGGCCTGACGCGCGAAGAGGTGCGCAAACGGGTCTATGAAACCGCCAAGATCGCCGCAACGCCAGGCCATACTTTGGGCAAAGGCGGCGAAAGCTTCTTGCGGTTTAATCTCGGCACCCAGCGCGCACTGGTCCAAAAGGCCGCCCAGCGCCTGACGGATGCCTTCGCAGACCTAAGATAGCGTTAAAATCATCCCAGTTGGCCAATCAACAACATCGCAGCGACAGCAAATCCTGTCGCCTGCATGGCCGTTAGGTCTGGTCTGTCTGATCCGTGACCAAAGCGACCGGCGCGTCCTCTTCCTGAACAAAATCGAGCGGCGGTTCCTTGCGGGCCGCCGTGGCGCGTTTGAATTCATAAAACATCTCGTCGCCGTCAACGACCGACGCCACTACCAGACATTGGTACAGATGGCGCGCACCGTCGTATAAATCCACCAAACCCCGCAGGTTTGGGGCTTCTTCGACGTCCAGCGTAAACCCGTCGTCTTGAAACCGCAGAACAGGATAAATCTCGTCGCCCGCCCGCACACGCAGCCGATTTTTCTTTTTCAATCCAGACTTTCGGGCCGCATCCAACCCAGCCTGAACTTCCTTTGAAAGAAACGTGGTCATTTTTTGCTCCAATTCCTCAAAATAGTCGCCTCTAACCTCTGGTCACGTCAAGAGTATCACCCTGAAACCACTGTCTACTGTGCACATTCGCGCAACAGTTCTGCAACAGACGCAATTGCGCAATCCCGCTTTCCAGCTAGATTAAGCCCAACCTATTAAGGAGAGACAAATGGGACTGCTCGTAGACGGCCAATGGGTCGACCAATGGTATGACACCAAAAGTACCGATGGAAAATTCGTGCGGTCCGCAGCACAATTTCGTAACTGGATAACAGCAGACGGCACCGCTGGCCCCGACGGGGCAGCCGGTTTCAAAGCGGAATCAGGTCGTTACCACCTCTATGTGTCACATGCCTGCCCATGGGCGCACCGCACCTTGATTTTCCGCCAACTCAAAGATCTTGCGCCGCATATTTCAGTCTCGGTTGTGCATCCGGACATGCTCGACCAAGGCTGGACCTTTGAAAAAGATCAAGCCGGAGCCACCGGTGACACCCTGTTTGACAACGATTTTGCACATCAGATCTATACCAGAGCTGATCCGAGCTATTCCGGTCGCGTCACCGTGCCAATTCTTTGGGACAAGCAACAAAACACCATTGTCTCCAACGAGAGCTCTGAAATCATCCGCATGTTCAATAGCGCGTTTGACGCCATCACCGGCAATACCACAGATTATTGGCCAGCCTCTAACCGGGACACCATCGAAGAGGTCAATCAACGCATTTATAGCAATGTGAACAACGGGGTCTATAAATCCGGCTTTGCCACCTCGCAAAGCGCCTATGACGCCGCAGTTGCGCCCCTGTTTGACACATTGGACTGGGTCGAAGCCCGGCTATCCGCCAACCGGTATTTGATGGGCACCACCCAAACCGAAGCAGATTGGCGGCTGTTCACCACTTTGGTGCGGTTTGATCCGGTCTATCATTTGCATTTCAAATGCAACCGCAAACGGATCGTCGATTACCCAAATCTCTGGGCCTATACCCGCGATTTGTACCAAACCCCCGGCGTGGCAGAAACGGTGAATATGGCACACATCGTGCGTCACTATCATTTCAGCCACGAATCGATAAATCCCCATCGCATCATTCCCATCAATCCGGTTCTGGATTTCATGGCCCCCCATCATCGCGCCTAAGCGCCGCAACGCCCACGACTCTAGCTCCGCGGCGGGTAAAAAACCGCGCCACAAACGCCCGCGTTGACCCGCCGCCTCGCCGCCCCTTGCCAAACGCCTGATTTTCCGCGAACACAGCCCAGCGCTATGTCGGAGACAAATATGTCCAACGCTCGGGATCACGGAGGTGGCTTGGATGCTGCCATCCTCACATATGGCGG
Source organism: Cognatishimia sp. WU-CL00825 (assembly GCF_040364665.1). Taxonomy (NCBI): domain Bacteria; kingdom Pseudomonadati; phylum Pseudomonadota; class Alphaproteobacteria; order Rhodobacterales; family Paracoccaceae; genus Cognatishimia; species Cognatishimia sp. WU-CL00825. The sequence continues at coordinate 204,219 of NZ_BAABWX010000002.1, read as the reverse complement.
CAGCCGGGAAACTTGGCTTGATCTCTCGACAGGGATCAATCCACAGCCCTATCCGCTGCCAGAGTTCACCGCCAACGATTGGGGCGCTTTGCCTGACAGTCAGGCGCAAGCGGACCTGACGGCCGCAGCACGATCGTTTTGGAACGTGCCCGCATCTGCCGCCATCCTGGCAGCCCCCGGGGCCTCAAGCTTGATCGCCCGTCTGCCCAATATCTTGCCAGGCCATCACGTCGACATTCCAAAGCCCACCTACAACGAACACGCCGCTGCCTATCACGCGCATGGCTGGGCAGAACGCCAGACCAACGCCGATCTGCGCGTGCTGGTGCATCCCAACAATCCCACGGGGCAGTTCTGGTCGACCTCTGATCTTGCAACCACATTCAACGTCGTGGACGAAAGCTTTTGTGACATTGCACCCGAGGCCTCGATGATCGCCCAAACCGCGCAACCAAACTGCCTGATCCTGAAAAGTTTCGGCAAATTCTGGGGCCTTGCGGGGCTGCGGCTAGGCTTTGTCATCGGCAACCCAGAACTGCTGGCCAAACTGCAAGACAGCATCGGCCCTTGGGCGGTGTCTGGCCCCGCCCTGCGCACAGCCACCGCGGCACTTGGGGATCACGACTGGGCCGCGAAAACCCGCGCCCGGCTGGCCCAAGACAGCCAACATCTTGATGCGTTGATGACCCAACAGGGGGCCAAAGTGGCCGGGGGGTGCGACCTCTTTCGGCTTTATCAGGTCGACAACGCACAGACTTGGCAGGCCCGTCTGGCAAAACACCATGTCTGGAGCCGGATCTTCCCCTATTCAGACACCTATCTGCGTCTCGGCCTCCCGGCCCATGATCGTTGGGATCACCTGACCAAAGCCCTGAACGGATAATGATATGAGCACTGCATTGATCTTGGGCCTTGCCCTGATTTTAGACGCCGCCCTTGGGGAACCAAAGTGGTTGTGGGATCGCATGCCGCACCCGGCTGTGGTGATCGGCAAAGCCATCACCTGGGCCGAAAACCGGCTCAACGCGGCACCGTCTCAGCGCCTCAAAGGCGCAGTTTTGGTTGTGGGGCTGGTGCTTGCCGCTTGGCTTATCGGCAAATTCATCGGCCTGTTTGGTTGGCTTCCGACGCTTTTGGTCACCGCCATTCTTCTGGCCCAGCGCGCGCTTGTGCAACATGTGCAAGATGTTGGCGACGCCCTGCGGCTTTCGCTTGGGGACGGGCGCGCCGCAGTGGCCAAAATCGTCAGCCGCGACACCCAACAGCTTGATGCGGGCGGGATCAGCCGTTCCGCCATCGAAAGCGCCGCCGAAAATCTTTCAGACGGCGTCATCGCCCCGGCGTTTTGGTTCCTGATTGCAGGTCTGCCCGGCCTTTTGATCTATAAAGCCATCAACACCGCCGACTCGATGATCGGTTACCGCACCGAACGCTACAAAGATTTCGGCTGGGCCGCAGCCAAACTTGATGACGTCTTAAACTGGCTGCCCGCGCGCATCACTGCCGCACTGATTGCTATCACCCACAACGGGTTATCTGCTTGGTCTGACATTCGCGAAGACGCAGGCTTTCACAAATCCCCAAACGCCGGTTGGCCCGAAGCCGCCATGGCCCGCGCGCTAAATGTCGCCTTGGCAGGCCCACGCGCCTATGACGGCGAGATGCGTGATTTCCCCTATGTGCACGACTTTGGTCAGATTGACATTGGCCCCAATGCGATTGATCGGGCCTGCACAGCGTTGTGGCGGGTCTGGGGCTTAAGTCTGGCGCTTGTCTTTGCCTTGGCATTGATCTGACATTGCGAAACTCCATGCAGATGCTAGTCTGCGCCAAAGTTTGATAAGAGGTTTTTATGCGTTTTGCCATTTCTCTCGCAGCATTGGTTTTGCTGGCCACCACCGCCACGGCAGATGCCAAATGTGGCGGATCTTTTTCGGGTTTCGTTAAGGGTCTAAAAACCGAAGCCACCGCACTGGGGCACTCCAAACAGACCGTGAACCGCTTTTTTGCAAATGTCGCGCAAGATCCGCGCACCTTAAAAGCCGACCGCGCACAAGGTGTGTTTCAAAAACCTTTCCTCGAGTTTTCACAACGACTGATCAGTTCCAACCGGCTGAACGTCGGCAAAGCCAAAGCGAAACAGCACGCCAATACCTTTAACCGCATCGCGCAAGAGTACGGTGTTTCGCCCGGCGTCCTACTGGCCTTCTGGGCGTTTGAAACCGATTTTGGCGGCTTCCAAGGTGACTTCAATACATTGAACTCTTTGGTCACCCTGGCCCATGACTGCCGTCGCCCTGAATTGTTCCGCCCGCAGGTCTTTGCCGCGCTTGAACTATATGAACGCGGCGACTTCTCCCCAAGCAAAACCACAGGTGCCTGGGCCGGAGAAATTGGCATGGTGCAAATGTTGCCCGCCGACATCATCGAAAACGGTGTGGATGGCGATGGCAACGGCACGGTCGAGCTGAAAACCTCTGCCACCGATGCGCTGATGTCAGGCGGCAAAATGCTGCAAAATCTTGGCTGGAAAAAGGGCCAGCCTTGGCTGCAGGAAGTCACCGTGCCCAACAAAATGGACTGGTCCCTATCGGGCCTGAACACAACCAAATCCACCAGCGACTGGGCGCGTTTGGGCATCAAACCCCGTCAGGGCAAACTTGCAAGACTTCCAGCGTCACTGATTCTGCCACAGGGTCGCAAGGGGCCTGCCTTCTTGGCCTACCCGAACTTCAAAGTTTACTTTGAATGGAACCAAAGCTTTATTTACGTCACCACCGCCGCCTATTTCGCCACCCGTCTTGAAGGGGCCGCGCCCTATAATCAGGGCAACCCGGAAACTGGACTGGTGGGCCAGCAAATGAAACAGCTGCAACAGAAATTGCAAAACCGTGGCCACGATGTTGGGAAAATTGATGGCATTCTCGGCGCAAAAACCCGCGATGCGGTACAAGCCGAACAACGCCGTCTAGGCCTGCCCGCTGACGCATGGCCAACCCCGACACTGCTTAACAAACTGTGATCAAGCCACCAGGGTTTCTGCGGCCTTTAGGTCAACAGAAACCAACTGGCTAACGCCTTGTTCCTGCATGGTCACGCCAAACAGGCGGTCCATGCGGGCCATGGTCACCGCGTGGTGCGTGATGATCAAAAAGCGGGTTTCGGTCTGGCGGCACATCTCGTCAAGCAGGTCACAAAACCGCGTCACATTGGCGTCATCCAAAGGCGCATCCACCTCGTCCAGCACACAGATGGGTGCCGGATTGGCCAAGAAGACAGCAAAGATCAACGCCATGGCTGTCAGAGTTTGCTCGCCCCCCGACAACAGCGACAAAGTCGACAGTTTCTTGCCCGGAGGTTGGCACATGATCTCTAGGCCCGCGTCCAATGGGTCTTCGCTTTCCACCAAAACCAAATCCGCTTCGCCGCCGCCAAACAAATGCTTAAACAACAACGAAAAGTTGCTGTTCACCTGTTCAAACGCTGTCAAAAGCCGTTCGCGGCCTTCGCTGTTCAGACTGGCAATGCCCGCACGCAAAGTGGCAATGGCTTGCTCTAAATCCAGCTTTTCTGCCGCAAGCGAATCGTGCTCTTCCTGAACCTCGCGAGCATCTTCTTCGGCACGCAAATTCACTGCGCCCAATGCATCGCGCTGCCGTTTCAGCCGGTTCACGTCCGCTTCAATCGCGTGGCTGTTTGGAATATCTTCTGGCGTAATGTCCAATGACGCCAAAAGCGCCTCTGGAGTTTGATCCATATCATCGCGAATACGCCCCGTGGCGGTGGCCACAGTTTCGCGCGCAGCATCCGCAAGCGCTTCGGCGCGCGCCCGTGCTTCCCGCACCTCCGAGGCTGATCGCTCTGCGTCCCGCTCTGCTTGCTCTGCAGCCCGCAGCCCGGTCTCTGCTTCGGCCAAGGCATCACCAGCCTTGCTGCGGCGCTCCTCGGCATCTTCAATCGAAATCGTCAGCTCTTCGCGCTTTTCCGAAATCTCTTCAGGCACCATTTGCGCTTCCAACAATTCCTCTTCCGAGGCTGCCTTGCGTTCCGCAAGCTCGCCGCTGCGTTTCTCGGCAGTTTCCAACCGATAGCGCCAACCGCTGATATCTTTCTTTACCTGCTGACTGCGCCCGATACGCGCGTCGCCATCCCGGCGCAACTCATCATGGGCAGACCGTTTTGCCATCATGGTGATGCGCGCAGCTTCAACCGTCATCTTGATGTCTTCAACCGCCCCGCGCGCCGCGTCCAGATCGCCAAGATCCGCCATATTGCGCTCGGCCTCAAGCACCTGCGCGCGCGCTTCCATCGCATCTTCTTCGTGACGCCGCACCGCATGGCTCATCGACTCGCTTTTGCCCGCCGCAAGGTTTCTGTCAGCCTCGGCGCGGCTTAAAGCGCGCGCAGCATCTGCCACCGCGCGATCCGCGTCTTTGCGGGCCTCTCGCGCCAAACGGTCCGCTTCGCCAAGCGCGCGTAGCCTTGCTTGCAACGTTTCATGGGCATCCACCGCCCCATCTGCTTGCGCCGTCGCGCGCGCCATTTGCTGTTTTAACTCTTCCAGTCGGTTCAACTGCTGCAAACGCAGCGCGGCAGCACTCGGCGCATCTTCGGCCCACGCACGAAACCCATCCCAACGCCACAGATCCCCTTCCAGCGACACCAAACGCTGCCCAGGCTTAAGCTGTGATTGCAACGCCAAGGCGTCTTCGGTGGCCACCAAGCCAATCTGACTCATGCGCCGTTCCAGCACCTCTGGCACCGACACGTGTTGAACCAACGAGGTGATCCCCTCTGGCAGCGTCTGCGCCGTGTCATATTGCGGCAAAGCATGCCACCCAGAGGGACCATCCTCGTCGACTTCCGGGGCACGTAGATCATCCGCCAAGGCTGCGCCCAGGGCTTTTTCAAAGCCCTGTTCAACCTGCAAACGATCCAATATCTGGCCGCCCTCAGCGGTATCGCGCTCAACCAATTTGGCTAGGGCCGACACTTCCGCCCGCAGCGCGTTCAGCTCGCCTTCGGCCTCAGAGCGTTCCGCCCGCGCATCTGCTTCGCGCGATTGGGTTTCGGCCCGATCGTCTTCGGCTTCCGCCAGCGCTTCTTCGGCCAAAGAGGCACGCTCAACGGCCTCTTCTTCTGCCTCTTGCGCCAGCTCAAAGTCTGCCTCGGCCTGCGCCAGCGCCGCTTGGCTCTCTGACACGACCTGCTGCGCTTTCTGGGCCTCGGCTTCGCTGCGAACCTGTTGCTTTTTGGTATCCGCCAGCAATCGCTGCGCCGATTGATGCCGCGCCGCCAACCGCGCCACGTCTTCTGTCAATTGCGCCAGATCGCTTTCGCGCTCTTGCAAAACAGAAGCCGCTTCACGTGCTGCATCCGATGCCTCTTCCAAACGTTCCTCTTGGCCATCAGCCGCCTTTTCCAATTCGCGCTGTTCCCACTCCAGACGCTGCATGGTTTCACCGGCATCCTTGTTCAAACCCGCCTCACGCTCGATATCACGACTCAATTGTTCGATCCGATTGGTCAGGGTCAAAATCACCTGACGCGCGTGGTCTTCTTGGTCTTTCAACGCATCGCGCTGCACTTGCAAACGCTGTAAAATCGCGCTCGAAATGGCCTCTTCTTCGCGCAGCGGCGGCAAAGTCTTATCCAGATCCTCACGCAGCCGGCTTGCGGCTTGCGCTTCGGATTCAGCCCGCGCCGCTGCAAGGGTTTTTGCGCGCAAGTCCTCTTCGATTTTGGCGCGCGCATCATCCGCGTCACGCCAGCGCCGATACAGCAACATACCTTCGGATTGACGCAGTTCTGTGCCAATGGCCTTATAACGTGCCGCTTGACGGGCTTGCCGCGCCAAAGACGCCAGTTGTCCGGCCAATTGCTCGACCACATCGTCGACCCGCAGCAAGTTTGCCTCGGCGTTTTTCAACTTCAGCTCCGCCTCATGGCGTCGCTGATACAGGCCAGAAATGCCTGCCGCCTCTTCCAGAATCCGACGCCGCGCTTTGGGCTTGGAATTGATCAGTTCCGAGATCTGCCCCTGCCGCACCAATGCCGGAGAATGCGCCCCAGTCGAGGCATCCGCAAACAGCATCTGTACATCGCGCGCCCGCACATCTTTGCTGTTCACCTTATAAGCAGAGCCAACATCTCGCGTGATCCGCCGGTTGATTTCAAGGTTATCGTCGTCATTAAAACCAGCAGGTGCCAGCCGGTCGGCATTGTCAATTTGCAGCGCCACTTCGGCAAAGTTGCGCGCCGGTCGCGTCGCCGCCCCGGCAAAAATCACATCCTCCATGCCACCGCCGCGCATGGCTGTCGGGCGATTTTCGCCCATCACCCAACGCAGGGCTTCCAACAGATTCGATTTTCCACAGCCATTGGGGCCCACAACACCGGTCAAACCATCAGCGATGATCAGGTCGGTTGGGTCCACAAAGCTCTTAAAGCCCGTTAATCTGAGTTTGGAAAAGCGCAAATAGCAAGTTCCTGTGATTCCAGCGTCTCTAAACTTTGCAAAGTGGTAGCGCCCAAAGTCAACGTATTTCCCCACAATATTGCGGATATCGTCCAGTTATCCACAAGATATTGCGACATGCGTCAATTCCTACGTGGCTCCTGATGTCTTAAAAAAACGCACATTGGTCGCTATTCGCCTTGACCCAAACCCCCATAAACGGCCAAACAGGACCCATATGGTATCCCACGTGGCTTCACAGGGATAAATGGGAATGAGGAAGGGTCTATGGACCTCGGCCTCAGCCGCCCCCGCGACTGTAAGCGGCGAGCGAAACACAAGAACCACTGGGGGTTTCCCCTGGGAAGGCGTGTGACGCTGCGACCCGCGAGCCAGGAGACCAGCCATATGTTTTGGAAACCCCACCCGTCGGGTGTGACGGGACTAGGAGAAGAGATATGACGACGATTATTGCAAATATTTCCGCCGCACGTTCAAACATTGGCGCATGCGCATTGGCCCTGACCATTGGTGTTGCATTGTTGACAGTGTCCGGCATGGCCCAAGCAACTGTTCTGCACGACGCAGCACACGACCAGCGCCACGCGATGGCTTTCCCTTGCCACTAAGCCGCACACTTTAAAATGTCGAAAAATTTGTTATCCAGCGCGTTGTTCGCTGGTCTGATTGCAGGGGCCGTAGCGGCCCTTCTTCAGTTCGTGTTTGTGATTCCTGCTTTGCTGGAAGGCGAACTTTACGAAGGCGGAGAACGTCTCCACTTTTTGGTCGATGGCAGCACCCAATCCGAGCGCGGCGCGCCCGGTCTAGGCACCAAATGGGGCCGCCACGCAATGACCGTTGCCTTTAACATGGTAACCTATACCGGCTATGGTCTGATCCTCGCCGCCGCGATGGTGTTTGCGCGCGACAAAGGGGTTGCAAAAGTCTCTGCCAAGGCGGGCCTGATCTGGGGTCTTGCTGGCTTTATCGCAGTGCAACTGGCACCGGCTGTTGGCCTGCCACCAGAACTGCCCGGCACCCCAGCGGCCGAACTCGCCCCCCGTCAGATCTGGTGGATCTCTACGATTGTGGCAACCGCTGTGGCTCTGGCCATGATCGCCTTTGCGCGGTCTGGGATCTGGCAGATTGCTGGCGGGATCTTGTTGATCTTGCCGCATCTTATTGGTGCCCCACATCTGGACACCTATTTCGGCATCGCCCCACCCGAGCTTTCTGCTGAATTTGTCACGCTTTCTTTGGGCATGGCGGCCATCGGCTGGGCAACCTTAGGCTATTTCGCTGCCTTCTTTATCGAGCGCGGCGAAAGCTGAAAACGCTCACAAACCAAGATGTCTGGCCCGTTCTTCACAGAGCGGGCCATATTTGTTCTGCCCTGTCGAATGCCCGATAGCCGGCATAGGATCGCGGTCATCAAATCGCTGGGATTTTACCGACCAGACAATGCCGCAACCGCCCAGCTGCGCGCGCATCGGTGATCTCTCCATCTTGCGCCGCCACATACAACCCTGCCAAGGCAGCCGCATCCCCAACATCGCTTGCTGCCACATCAGAAAATAAATATGCCGTCTTGCCCACTCCTCTCAGGGCCAGCGACATCGGCGTATCACACAGGTTCAGGCAGGCCACCGTGCGCACCTCGATCTCTAGGTGACTCACGCGTTCAGCCAGCGCAGTTGCAAAATCTTCGCCGGGCAACTGCCCATTTTCTAAGCGACAAGTTTTACACAGGTAAATGACATCAGACATCGGGAAAACTTTGTTTTGTGACCCCACCGAATTATGCGAGAATTCTATACCCGGCAAGCCCTCATCCCCTGCCTACCCCATGCCCAAGGAAGCCCAAATGAACAAGGTTGACGTCACACAAGGCGATCCCAGAGACCCAGCAGCCACCGCGCTGCTGCAATCAAGTCATGCGTTGATGCAAGAGTTGTTTGCCGCTGAGGACAATCACTATTTAGAGATTTCCGACCTTTGCGCGCCCAACATTCGATTCTTCATAGCCCGCGCCCACGATCAGACAATGGGCTGTGTGGCCTTGGCCAATCAAGGCGCATATGGCGAGGTCAAATCGCTGTTTGTGTCCCCCACAGCCCGCGGGCTTGGGGTCGGCAAAGCCCTGATGCAGGCGCTCGAGGCCGAAGCGAAACAGCAAGCACTGCCCGTGCTCAATCTGGAGACCGGTGATACCTTGACCGCCGCCCAGCGGCTATATGAACGCCATGGATTTCACTACTGCGGTGCTTTTGGGTCTTATCCGGAAAGTGCGGCTTCGGTCTTTATGACAAAAACACTCTAAAGGCGTTTAACTGCATTGCATCGACAGATCCCCGGCCAGTGTCGCGTTCGCACTGCTGACCTGCACGCATTCCAGATATTTGCGTTTTGGCGGCTTGAATTTGGCAACTTCTGAAGCAACCAGCGCCTTATTGCAGTCAATGGTGCCCACCAACAGGGCCACATCACCGCGAAATTCTGTTACCGGGCATCCCGTGGTGGTTTCAATCGCAAATTCAGCTTTTCGGGCAATCTCTGCAATCACCGGTCGAGCCTCAAAATTCACTCGAATGATTTCGACCAAATCGCCATTGCGCCGCAAATCAAAGCTGCTGCCCTCCACCTCCATGCGGGTGGCCTCGGCCTGCCAAAAGTTTGGACCAGGCGAGCTGCAGGCGCTCAGGAATAGCAAAAGGCAAAGGAGGCGAAACATGCCCTACCTTTGCCCATCATGGTTAACAAATGATTGAGGCTGAACCGGCTATTGCGCCGCTATTTCGGCACTCACAACGCTGGCAAGCCGTTGCACACCTTCGCGTATCGTCGCCTCATCCGCGCAGGAAAAACTCAGTCGAATGGTGTTTTCGCCAGATCCATCTGCAAAGAACGCCCGCCCCGGCACAAAAGCCACTTTTACGGTTTCCAACGCCCGCTGCAACAGATCCGCCCCATTCAGGCCCACCGGCAGGGTAATCCACACGAACATCCCGCCTTCAGGACGCGTCCAACTCACGCCTTCGGGCATAAACTCGTGCAGCGCCGCCAACATCGCATCACGTCGCGCTGAATAGGCCGAGTGCAGCTTTGCAACATGGCTGTCAAATTGGCTCTCAGCCACATGGTGAATTGCCATTTGGTTCACGGTCGAACTGTGCAAATCTCCGGCTTGTTTCAGCAACACCATCTGCGAAATCACCGGGGCCGCCGCGCAGACCCAGCCCACCCGCAGGCCCGGCGACAATGTCTTTGAGAAACTGCCGCAATACACCGTGCGACAGGCATTGATGTCCCCTTTTCGCGCCATCTCCAGCGCCAAAATCGGCGCAATCGCCTCACCATCATAGCGCAGTGACTGATAGGCCGCGTCCTCGATCACCGCACAGTCCAGATCTTCGGCCAAAGCCAACAAGTTCTCGCGACCACGTTGATCAACCGTTTCGCCAGTTGGGTTTGAAAAGTCCGCGGACAAATAGGCGAATTTCACCCGCCCGCCTGCGGCTTCAGCCTCAGCCGCATAATCCGCAGCCGACCGATTGCCATTCACCTGCAACCGATCATAGCGGGGCTCATAGGCGTTAAAGGCCCCCAACGCGCCCAAATAGGTTGGCCAGTTGATCAGCGCAGTGTCATTTGGCGACAAAAACAACTTGCCCAGATAGTCCAAGGCCTGCTGCGAGCCCGACGTGATCAAGATGTTTTCCGGCCCACAATCGACGCCCAATTTGGCCATCTGTTGCGCCAACCATTTGCGCAGCGGCAAATATCCTTCGCTGACAGAATACTGCAATGCAGTGGACTGTTTTTCCGCGCTCAGCGCATCTTGATAAGCCTCTTTAAACGCCGCCGCCGGAAAGATTGCCGGGTCGGGAATACCGCCCGCAAATGAAATGATTCCAGGCTGCTCCAACAGCTTCAACAGTTCCCGAATTTCAGACGCCTTCATACGCGATGCCCGACTGGCAAAAATATGTTGAAAGTCCATCGAATCCCCACCCTAATCTATGATTCAAAAAGGGACAGTAAGTGAGACCTATTAAAAGTCAATACTCCTGCCATTTATCCTTCCACCACGCGACGTCACTTGCAGCCCACCTCACATCGTGGTCAAATATGATGACCAAATTAATCCCGAGGCCCTATGCCCTTTCAAAAAGTCACGCCCGAGAAACTCTCAACCTCGGTCATTCGCCAAATCGAATTGCTCATTTTGCGCGGCATTCTGCGCCCTGGCGAACGCCTGCCCGCAGAGCGTGAATTGTCCGAACGGCTGGGCGTCTCGCGGCCCTCTCTGCGCGAAGCCATCGCCGAGCTTCAGTCGCGCGGGTTGCTGAGTTCCAAAGCCGGTGCAGGCATCTTTGTGGCAGATGTACTAGGCAACGCCTTCAGCCCAGCTTTGGTGGATCTTTTCTCCTCACATGACGATGCTGTGTTTGACTACATCGCCTTCCGCCGCGACATGGAAGGCCTGGCCGCCGAGCGCGCCGCCAAATTTGCATCTGACACGGATCTCAAAGTCATCGACACGGTCTTTAAAAAGATGGAAGCCGCCCACCCCAAGCGCAATCCAACGGACGAAGCCCAACTTGACGCAGATTTCCACCTGGCCATCATCGAAGCCAGCCATAACGTGATAATGCTGCACATGATGCGCTCTATGTATCAGCTGCTGCGCGAAGGCGTGTTTTACAACCGCACCATCATGTTTAAGCAGCGCACGACGCGCACAGAGTTGCTGGAACAACATCGCAGCATAAACACCGCCCTACAGGCCCGCGACGCCGCTGCTGCACGCCAAGCGGTGTCAGATCACCTCACCTATGTCGAGCGCTCGCTTAGTGATCACAACAAAGCCAAGCAAAACGAAGCCATTGCCAAACAGCGCTTTGAGCACGAAGCCGCGCGGGACTGATCGCGACCTTTTTGCAAGCACACGACCCAATTTGACTTCTGACCCAAGCATCAAAAACAAAAAACCCGGCCACCAGGACCGGGTTCTTTAAATTCTAAAACCGAATTTACTTAGTGAAGCTTGGCTTCAACTTCGCCAATTGCAGCGTCGATCAGCTTGTTGCCTTCAGTGGCGGTCATGCCCTTGGCAATCACTTCGTTGGCAGCGCCAATAGCGATCACGATGGCTTGGTCGCGCACTTCTTTCACAGCAGATTTCTCAGCAGAGGCAATTTGATCAGTCGCAGCAGCCAAACGGCGCTCAATAGAAACCGCGAGGTCTTGCTTGGCCTGCTCAGCCGCAGCGCTTGCATCGATCTTGGCTTGCGCCACGATCCGGTCAGCCTGCTCTTGAACTTCTTTCTGCTTACGCTCGTAAGACGCCAGAATAGTCTGGGCTTCTTCACGCAATGCGCGGGCTTCATCCAGTTCAGAACGAATGCCCTCGGCACGTTTGTCCAACATGCCGCTCAACATCGAGGGCACCTTGAACTTCAGCAGAACAAGAACAAACAGGATGAACGCCATCAATACGATGAAATCGGTATTGCCCAGCGAAAAGAACGGACCAGACGCGGCAAAAGCCGGTGTCGCCGCGGTCAGGGTCAAAAGAGTTGCTAGTTTACGCATGTCCTTACCCCTTCATCCGAGTTTCAACAGCTGCAGTCACGGCTTTGGCATCTGCCTTACCGCCCAATGCAGAAACGATTTCTTTCGCAGTCTCTGCCGCAACATCGCGAATGTTTTCAACCGCACCAGCACGGATCTCGGCAATTGCCTTCTCCGACTCTGCTGCTCTGGCAGAAATCTCCGCGTCAGCCTTGGCTGTCGCTGCGTCCAGATCAGCCTGAATTTCCGCTTTGGCTTCTGCAACAATGCGACCGGCTTCCGCACGGGCATCTGCAAGAGCTTTGTTATAAGCGTCTTCGGCGTCAGCTGCTTTCACCTTCAGCTCTTCAGCTGCGGCGATGTCATTTGTAATTGTCCCCTGACGCTCGGCCAGAACCGCAGCAATGCGCGGCAGCGCGATGCGCGAAAGAACGAAGTAGATCGCAACAAGTGTGATCAATAGCCAGAAAATCTGGTTGCCCCAGTTCGAGAAATCCAGCTGTGGCATACCGGGGGCCGATGCAACCTCTGCTGCGTGGCCTGCGGCTGCGTGTGTATCAGTCGCCATAACGTCCTCCTGGGAACTTCCGTAGTCTTACGGGTGAGATGCTGGTGCAACCCACCCGCACGTAAGGATGGTTCCGCTAGATTAGACGGCGAACATCAGCAGAAGTGCAACTAGGAACGAGAAGATGCCCAGTGCTTCTGCGAAGGCGATACCGATGAACAGTGTCGCTGTTTGGGAAGCTGCTGCAGATGGGTTGCGCAATGCGCCTGCCAAGTAGTTACCTGCGACGTTACCAACACCGATAGCGGCTGCGCCGGAACCGATAGCTGCAAGACCTGCGCCGATGTGTGCGAGTTGACCTTCCATGGTGAATTCTCCTTACGTTGGAAGTTAATAGATAGATAGGTGTTCGACTTGCCGTAGGCCGGGCGTCTGCCCGGCGCTGCGTTTATTAGTGCGATGGATGCAAAGCGTCCTTCAGGTAAACACAAGTCAGAATGGTAAAGACATAGGCCTGGATAAAGGCCACCAGGACCTCAAGACCATACATTGCGGTGATCGCTACGATCGACAGCGGCGAGACCACTGCGATGGCGGCAAAACCCGCGAAAACTTTCAGAACCGCGTGGCCCGCCATGATATTGCCAGCCAGACGAATGCTGTGGCTCACGGGGCGCACGAAATAGCTGATCACTTCGATCAAGGCCAGGATAGGACGCAGCGGCAGCGGGGCAGAAGACACCCAGAACAGACCCAAAAAGCCCAAGCCGTTTTTCGCAAAACCAACAATCGTCACTGTCAAGAAAACAGCCAGTGCAAGCACCACGGTGACCGCAAAATGCGATGTGGTTGCAAAGCTCATTGGCAGCAAGCCAAGGAAGTTCGCAAAGACGATGAACATGAACAGGGTCATGATATATGGGAAGAACTTGATGGCGTCTTTGCCAGCAACATCTTCAACCATTTTATAGACAAAACCATAGGCCAGTTCTGCAACAGACTGTCCGCGGCTTGGAACAATCGCGCGGCGCGATGTGCCAAAAACCATCAAGGCAACCACGGCAACGACCGAAAGGGCCAGCCAGAGGGTCACGTTTGTGATGGTGAACATGCCAATGTGATCGCCACCAAACAGCGGCTTAACAATGAACTGATCCATCGGGTGAAATACTAGGCCACCCTCTTCTGCGCCGTGTGCTTCGCTTGCCACGTCTAGTCCCTCTCATTCTTTTCGGCCTGATCGGCCAATTGCTTCGCTTGGATTTCTTTCGCACTGCGGATCATCACGTTGACCCCGGCGGCAAAACCCAAAAATATGAACAGGATCAGAAAAATTGGCTTCGTGCCAAGCAGGGTATCTAGCCCCAATCCAATCCCAAAACCGATCAAAAGACCGGCGACAAGCTCAATCACCATCCGCCAGGCCAGCTGAGCCTGAGAATAGTGTTCCTCCATATGATCCTTGGGTGCCTGGGTCTGTTTGACCGCCTCGATCCGTTCCTCAAGCTGCCTTAAGCGCTCTTTGTCTTCAGGATCGGTCACGCGCAATTCCAATGGTTGAACTCGGCGCATAGCTAAGCTGCAGCGCGGCATGAGTCAACGAGAGTCTCAATCCTGCGCGGCGCGCATCTAAGCACTTGAAAAACAATGCTATTTCAAAAGCCTAAACTGCCAAATATCAACCGTTCGAACTCCCATTCAGGGTAAAAACGGCGATTTTCCGTATTCAACTATTTGGTTGAATATCCCTCAACGTCAAACTGGGAATAGGATTGAGCCCCTTGCCACAAACCATATAACTAACACAGCCACTCGCACGCACCGCTCAATCGCCAAACAGTCTGCGCCAGCGCTTGAAGGAAGGCTCGGGCCAGACCTCTTCAATCTCGTAAAACGCCTCAAAGCTTGGGATCGCAGTGTTCAGGGGCACCCAGGGCTGTTTGCTAGAGACAAAGATCTGCACATCCGGCGGACAGCTTGCGGGATCATCCAATGTGCCAACGCGCACATATTTCAACTTGCCTTGCCTTATCAGATAGCTGCTGAAAACGGCCGTACTGCAACTTGCACATCGCGTTATGACCTGCCCCTTGCCGCTAGACGTCGCAAGCGTGCTCTCGGTTGTTGCGCCATCAAGATTTACACGGTCGGCTTCGATGATTGCATTTAGCACATAGGCTGATCCGGTTTGTCGTTGGCATTCCCTACAATGGCAGCAATGCACAAACATCGGAGGTGTTGTCATTTGATAGGTCACTTTCCCGCAACCACAGCGTCCAGAAAGTTCTGCTTTCATCGCCCCATCACTCCACAAGTTCATAATGCTTAATTGATCTTGTCGCGACCAACTCAGCTTCGACCGGGTCAATATGAGGGCTCTGATAGTCTTCGCCAACAAAGGCCTTCAAGGACTTAAGGTCTTTCCAAACCATCACGAAACTGAACTCATTGGGACTATCAGCCCGCGGCGCGCCGGGCAGGACCTGAACGATTCCCGCAGTCCCTCGCATCAAGGGAATCGCAACCTCGTGAAAAAAGGTGCTAAACTCCTCTGCTTTGCCTTCTTTTGTCGTGACCTGAAAAATCCGCATGATCATTCGCTATCCTTCCCTAGAGTTGGATTTCTGCCTGCGTGATCACCTCAATTACCCATTAAAACACAAGATGCCACGGATGTCGCCACCATCTGTAACCAAGGCTATTGCCGTTAACAAAGCCAACGTCATAGACCCACAAACGCCCCCTAAGCCGCCTTAGCCACCCACGCGCGTCGGCTTAAGTTTGCGAACGAACCGCCCATCAACAAACAACATGCCGACAAAAATCACGCCCATGCCGATAAATTGAATTCCCTCTAGTGTCTCGTTCAACACATAAACCCCAAGCAAAACCGACGACACCGGTGCGATGAAGGTGATTGTCGATGCGGTGGTGCCGCCCACCCGCGGGATCAGCCAGAACAACAGAATAAAAGCGGCAGACGTCAGAACAAAGCCGATGACAAACAGCGACACCCAGGTTTCTGCTTGCGTGATCACCGGCACGCCTTCAACCCAAATCGCCAGGGGCACCAACACCAATGTGCTCAGCGTCAACGACCAGGCGGTCAGCACAACCCGGTTCACCCCATCCATTTTGCGCACCAAATTCAGCGCAAACGCGTAGCACAGCGGCGCAGCCATCGTCGCCATCAGCGCCAGCGGGTCGCTCTCGCCCTGCCCAGCAAACGACGGCAGCGCCAAAAGCACGATGCCCGCGAACCCACAGACAACGCCGACGCTCTTCAGCACGGTCATCTTTTCGCCCTCAGGCCAGAAATGACTGACGATCACCACCATCAGCGGCGTCATGGCATTCACGATACCGGCAGCGGACGAGGTGATATATTGCTGCGTCACCGGATAAACCGACAGCGGAATCGCGTATTGAAACGCCCCAAAAACCGCCAAGATCACCAGACTGCGCAGCGGCACCCGCCAGGATGTGCGGCTGAACATCAGCCAAATCCAGCAACCGATGGCCCCCGTGCCCACGCGCCCCATGCCAACCGACAATGGGCCAAGCTCGCGCAACAGGATCTCGTTGAAAAAGAACGACGCTCCCCAGCCCGCGGCCAGCAATAAGATCAACGCCCAATAACGCAGCGGCATAGGTCACCCTTTACATTAGAAACACCCTTGATCTATGACCCTCCCCAAGATCTGTCGACCCGAAAACTGCGCATCTGTGAATGGGGTTCCCCCGCATCGCACCGATCGATAGGATGGCTTTGATGAGTGATCTGGACACAAAATTTGCGGCGCTGGCTGATGCCACGCGACGCGAAATCCTAGCAATGCTGCTCGAAGACGACATGGCCGTCACCGATGTGGCAGAGCCATTTGAAATGTCGCTGGCAGCGATTTCAAAGCACCTGGGTATTTTGACCCGCGCCGGCCTGATCAGCCAGGAAAAACGCGGACGTGTGAAATGGTGCAAACTCGAACCGGACGCGCTGCGCGATGCCACTGTCTGGATGCAGGGCTTCGGCCAGTTTGAACCAGTAAATCTGGACGCCTTTGAAAAGTTCTTGGAAATTGAATTGGCTGA
The DNA here is from genome assembly GCF_040364665.1 of Cognatishimia sp. WU-CL00825. NCBI lineage: Bacteria > Pseudomonadati > Pseudomonadota > Alphaproteobacteria > Rhodobacterales > Paracoccaceae > Cognatishimia > Cognatishimia sp. WU-CL00825. Next base: position 187,591 of record NZ_BAABWX010000002.1, on the reverse strand, counting down.
TCCACCTGCCCCGTCGCCCCCAGTCTCGACAGCGCCCAAAGCCTAACCCGGTCTTCTTAGGTTGCCCGCTCTTGCGCTGTCAGAAACGGCCAATCGCTCACACGCTCCTTTAAAAACGACAAAAACGTCTGCACTTTTACGGTGCGGTGCAGATCCACATGGGTGACCAACCACAGCGGACCGTGCCATTCCTCCAACGCAGGCCAGACTTCCACGAGATCCTCATTGCCATGTGCGACTTGCCGCGACAGAAAACCGATGCCGGCACCTGCTTTCACAGCCAATTCCGTTGACTTAAAATCCGTGCTGCGAAAGGTCACGCGATCGCGACTGACCACGGTGTTCAGCCATTTGTGAAACGGAGCACGCGATTTTTCATTGTCAGCACCAACAAAGAAATGGTTGTTAAAATCATCCAATTCCTTGGGTGTACCGTGTTTTTCGATATAGCTGCGTGACGCATACAGGCCCGTTTCCATGGTTGTCAGCCGCTGCACAACATTATCGGGCTCCTGCGGTACGGCTCCTGCCCGCAAGGCAATATGCGCCTCGCCATATTCAAGCCGAAACACCCGGTCGTCCGTCAAATAGCGGATCAGCAGCCCTGGATGCAGGGCCTGAAACTCGGCAAGCACTGGTGTCATAAGCGAGGACATGGCCGCCAATGAAGTCACCACCAGTTCGCCAGAGACATCCGATCCGCGTCCCTTTATGCGTCCTTCAAGCTGACCAAATTGATCATCCGTGGCCTGCCCAACCCGCATCATGTCTTCGCCAGCTTCCGTTGGGGTGTACCCGCGCGCATGGCGCTGAAACAGCTTTACGCCCAGACGCTGCTCGAGACTGTCGATGTGGCGAATAACCGTCGCGTGATGCACCCCCAGAATGTCCGCCGCACCGCTGACCGTTCCCATACGCGCGACTTGATACGCTGTGCGGATTTCATCCCAATTATCCATAAAACACCTGTGCAAAAAGTAACAATACTAGTGCATTTACACAGATTGTGTTTAATTTTGCAATGGATAAATCTTTGGAAAGCCAACCCAAAGGACACACCAAATGACCCATTCTGTTTTACATATCGATTCCTCGGCCCGCTACATCGATTCCATCTCACGTCGCCTGTCTGCAGGCATTGCAACCTCACTTCAGGCCGACACAGTTGTGCGGCGCGACCTGTCTGAAGGCCTGCCGTTTCTGAACGAAACCTGGGTCAGCGCGACCTTCACGCCAAAAGACGACCGCAGCGAGGCCCAAGCAGAGGCGCTCAAAACCTCCGATATCTTGGTACAGGAACTGCAAAATGCCGATACAATTGTGATTGGACTGCCGCTTTATAACTTTGGCGTGCCCGCGAGCCTGAAGGCCTGGATCGACCTGATTGCCCGCGCAGGTGTGACCTTCCAATACACAGATACTGGTCCCAAGGGCCTGTTGAGCGGTAAAAAGGCGATCATCACCATCGCCAGCGGTGGCGTAGACATTGGCAGCCCGATGGACTTTGCCTCACCATACTTGCGTCAAGTGCTTGGATTTTTAGGCATTAGCGATGTGACAATTCTGTCCAGCAGCCAAGCCGAAGACTTTGCAAAGGCCGCTTAAGCGCATTGCTAAAATCTTAATCGAAAAACCCGCCCGAACTGGCGGGTTTTTTGTTGAGCAATACCGCCAAGCAGCCTATGCATCATTCAGAAACTCATTTTGATAAGTATGCGCATTACCGAAGATTCCCATACAAGGCTCATCCTAGAACACCGCCCCGTCGCACTGACGGGTTTTTTGCTGTGTTTTATGTTGATCTGTCTGGCGCTGACGGCGCGTTGGTTGCCAAATCACTCTGCGGGATCCATCTGGTTCTGGGCGGGCTTGCTCTGTCTTTGCTGCACCTTGGTCAGTGCCTTCAAAATTTACCGCACCGCAGAGCGCGTCAAAGTTTCGTTTCGTCGCCAGACCGGCATGATCACCATCATTCATAAAACGCTCTTTGGCCTGGATATCAATCGTTACGCTTTGGCAGATCTCGAAGATATCGAGTTTGTGGAACAGGGCAAATCACACACGGGGCGGCGCAAGTTTTGCTGCCTGGCCCTCAAGCTGAAATCGCAAGCCAGTCTTGTGCCACTGCATCCACGATGCATGCCCGATCTGGACCCAAGCACCACCGCCCAGCGGATCCGCAACTGGGTTCCCATAAAATAGCGCCCTCTCAGAGTGCCTCAAGTCCCTGCACCGCGACTGCAATGTGCTCTATGCCACCATTTCCGCCGCCTGCGCCGCCGGTGTCGCCAAAGGCACCGTAAAGCTAAACGTGCTTCCAACCCCGACTTTACTGGTCACACTGATTTCGCCCCCCTGCATCTCTACAATACGCTTGGAAATCGCCATGCCCAGTCCTGTGCCACCAGCCTTGCGGCGCGAGCTGGAATCCAGCTGTGTGAACTTGTCAAACACCTCGTGCAACCGATCTTTGGGAATACCACTTCCGGTGTCGGTGATGTCAAAGCGCAGAAACCCACCTACCACCTCGGTTGTCACCCGTACGGTGCCGCTGTCGGTGAACTTGATGGCGTTGCCCAGAATATTGATCAAAACCTGACGCATGCGCGTGATATCCGCCCGGATCAACTGGGGCACAACATCTTGCTCCAGCGTCAGCGACTTCTCCGCCGCCTTCAGGGCAAATTCTTCCAGCAACTCATCGACAATGACGTCTGCACGGATGTCATCAAAATCTACATCCATGCGCCCTGCTTCGATCTTGGAAAAATCCAGCACATCATTGATCAGGGTCAAAAGGTGCTTGGCAGACCGCTCCACCTTACCGGCCAAGGTCTTAAGCGACCCCAGCATCGCGTCCACATCTTGCTTTACATCCGCCACCTCTTCGCCACGCGCCTCTAAGGTGGCAAACAGTTTGCTTGACGCTGGCAACAATTCCGGGCGGCACAAAAACGGTGTCCCCCCAAGCACAACCGTCAACGGCGTGCGCAACTCATGGCTCATGACATCGAGAAATTCAGACTTCGCCAAATTTGCCCGTTCAGCGACTTCTTTGGCATTCTTCAGTTCAGTGATATCCACCCGAAAGCCAACCGTCCCGCCATCCGGCGTGCGGCTTTCCGCGATCTTCAACCACCGCCCGTCATCCAGCTGTTGCTCCACAGCCGCATCAGCCGCACGATGCGCCGCCAACCGCTCACTCAGAAACGCCGCCTCGCGCCCCTTGGCCTCGGGATATTGGCCGCGCTTAATGCCCTCGTGGATGATGTCGGCAAACTTGTTGCCTGGCACAAACAGATCCGCAGACACGCTATAAAGCTCTTTGTATTTATCATTGCAGGTGATCAGGCGATCGTCCGCATCATACAGCGCAAAACCATCATCAATGCTGTTGATCGCGTTGGTCAGCTGCGCCACTGCCTTCATGCGCAGTTGCACCAAGCGCAAACCAACCCAGATCAACAAAGTCACGACCAGGGCACTCAGCAAAAAAGACACCCGTATCGTCCACATCAATTGCATTGGCCCTTGCCAACCCTCTTGCGGCACTGCCGCCGCCCACCACGATCCTTCGGGTAAATTGACCCGCGCCGTCACCGGCCTTTGGCCAAAAATCCGCGATTCCCCAAAGATCAATTCGCCCGTTGATCCCAGTGAATCCTTGCCGCGCAACGCAAAAGCAAAGGGCAAATCCGGAATGCCCAGCTGCGCAAACATCTGTTCATAATCGATCACCAGCGAAATGATGCCCCAAAACTGGGTTTCCCGCGTGACCGGGTGAATCGCATAAACCGCCTTGCGTGCAATCAGGCCAACCCCGCCCTGCACCAAATCTACCGGGCCCGCGACCACGACATCAGGCGCATTTATCGCATGTTTGACCGCCGCATATTGCGCAGGCACCTCTCTGTAGTTCAGCCCAACAGCCGCTTCATTACCCTTAAGCGGGTACATATATTTGATAACCAGATTGGGGGCCGCAGCGACATTCTTGACTTCTGGTCGATCCGCGAAGATCTGCTTGACCAATTGCTCAAAGCGCTCTTGAGGAATGTTAGGCTCTACCGCGATCACTGCGGCGACAGCCCTGATCAAATCCGTATTGCGCGAAATCGCGCCCTCTAGGTTTGCAACAACCTCTTCAAGTTCACTCTGAACCGTCGCGCGTCCTTGCATATGTTCTTCGGCCAAGCGTTGCTTTTCAAAGAAAAACCAACCGATGCTGCCAATCAAAAACACAAACACCGCAGAAAATAAGTATGAAAGCATCCAAAGATAATTGGTGCGATTACCCTGCATGCAAATTGCCCTACCCTTAGAAACTTGCCAAAATCTGGCTAACTTATTCACAAAATCAAACGTCTAGCTTATCCCCTTTTACGACAATCACAATGATACTTGTCAACCTTTAGGTGTGCGAGTCTCAAAAATGTGTCGCGTTGTGTGCCAACACGTCTAGTGCCACGGCGCGCCAGCCCTGCGAAAGCCACTGCGCTGCTTGACTCATCGCGCCAACAAAGGTATCCGCCACCCAATTCCGGGAGTCCCATAAGCTTCCGGTCCCTTAGCCTATGTGCTGGGATCGCCCCCCGTCAGCGAGTTTCGCCCACGGGGGCCTTCTTGTATTCGGGCTAGCGATTGAGCGGATCGTGCTTATCTACGATCCACATGGAAACAGGCTAAAGGAGCCGAAAGCGATGTTTGAAAATCTAAGCGAACGCCTTTCCGGTGTCTTTGATCGCCTGACCAAACAAGGCGCATTGTCCGAAGACGACGTGAAAACCGCCCTGCGCGAGGTGCGCGTTGCCCTGCTAGAGGCTGATGTTTCCCTGCCGGTGGCACGTGACTTCGTCAAAGCCGTTCAAGACAAAGCCACAGGCCAATCGGTCACCAAATCGGTCACCCCCGGCCAACAGGTTGTCAAAATTGTCCATGACGAGCTGCAACATGTTTTGGCGGGCGATGATGACGAACGCGGCGCGCTGAAAATCGACAACGCGCCTGCGCCGATTCTGATGGTCGGCCTGCAAGGCTCTGGTAAAACCACAACCACCGGTAAACTTGCCAAACGCCTGAAAGAAAAAGACGGCAAACGCGTTCTGCTGGCCTCGCTCGACATCTACCGCCCAGCCGCGATGCAACAGCTGGAAATCCTCGGCAAACAAATCGGCGTTGATACCCTGCCCATCGTGGCCGGCGAATCCGCGGTGCAAATTGCCAAACGCGCCAAGCAACAGGCCACGCTCGGCGGCTATGACGTCTATATGCTTGATACTGCAGGCCGGCTGCAGATCGACACGACCTTGATGCAAGAGGTCGAAGACGTCCGCGACGCGGTTAACCCGCGCGAAACCCTGCTGGTGGTCGACGGTCTGACCGGTCAGGTCGCTGTGGAAGTCGCCGAAGAATTTGACGGTAAAATCGGCATCTCTGGCGTGGTCCTGACACGTATGGACGGCGATGGTCGCGGCGGTGCAGCGCTCTCGATGCGCGCGGTCACTGGCAAGCCCATTAAATTCGTCGGCCTCGGCGAAAAGATGGACGCGCTCGAAACATTCGAGCCTGACCGCATCGCGGGCCGCATTCTGGGCATGGGCGACATCGTCGCTCTGGTCGAAAAAGCCCAGGAAACCATCGAGGCTGAACAAGCCGAACGCATGATGAAGCGCTTCCAAAAAGGCCGCTTCAACATGAACGACCTGAAAATGCAGCTTGAGCAAATGATCAAGATGGGCGGCATGGAAGGCGTGATGGGCATGATGCCCGGCATGGCCAAGATGAAAAACCAAGTCAAAGACGCGGGTATGGACGACAAAGTCCTGAAACAGCAAATCGCGCTGATCCAGTCGATGACCAAAAAAGAACGCGCCAACCCTCAGATCCTGCAAGCCAGCCGTAAAAAACGCATCGCCAAAGGCGCGGGCATGCAAGTGTCTGACCTCAACAAGCTTCTGAAAATGCAGCGCCAAATGGCGGACATGATGAAGAAGATGGGCAAAATGGGCAAAGGCGGCATGCTGAAACAAGCTATGAAAGGCATGTTCGGCGGCAAAGGCGATATGCCCGCAGGCATGGACCCGTCCCAAATGGACCCAAAAGCGCTTGAAGCAGCAGCCAAGCAACTTGGCGGCAAAGGCATGGGTGGCCTTGGCGGCTTAGGCGGCCTTGGCGGCGGCGCAGGCCTGCCCCCCGGTCTATCCGGTTTTGGGAAAAAGAAGTAAGTGACCGCCACCGCCACCATAACCACGGATCGTCTGATCCTGCGCAAGCCAGCGGCGCGCGACCTCGATACCGTGGTTGCGTTCTTTCTGTCTGATCGCGCGGCCCATGTTGGCGGCCCATACACATTGGGCAAAGCCTGGCGGCAATTCGCGGCAGAAGTCGGCCATTGGGATCTGCTTGGTTATGGCATGTGGGCCGTGACCACCAAGGAAAGCGATCAAATTATTGGCCTGATTGGCCCGTGGTGCCCGGCGGATTGGCCCGAAACCGAAATCGGCTGGCTGATGTTTGCCGGATCCGAAGGTAGGGGTTTTGCCTTTGAGGCCGCCCAGGCTGCCCTGCGCCATGCCTTTCAGGATCTCGACTGGGAAACTGCTGTCAGCTATATCGCGGCGGACAACACACGATCCATCGCTTTGGCAGAACGCCTTGGCGCCACGCTTGACCCCTCCGCGCCCCAGCCCAAGCCTGATCAACCCTGCTTGATCTACCGCCACCCAAATCCATCAGAGGTCTCGCTATGACTGACGCCGTCTCCCGCGCAGCCGAGCTGCTGAAAGAACACCGCGAAAGCATCGACCGTCTTGATGCCATCCTCGTCTATACTTTGGGCGAGCGTTTCAAACACACCCAAGCGGTTGGCCAACTCAAAGCTGAACACGATTTACCACCGTCCGATCCCTCGCGCGAAGCCGCACAGATCGCACGTCTCGAAGATCTGGCAAACCGGGCCCACCTGGACCCCGATTTTGCCAAGGCTTTCCTGAATTTCATCATTCAAGAAGTCATCCGTCATCACAAGAAACACCAGGAATAACAGAGCCACGGCTCTGCTCACGCCATTATAGGAGATACACACCATGGCTATGAAAATTCGTCTCGCCCGCGGCGGTTCAAAAAAGCGTCCTTTCTATCGCATCGTTGCTGCAGACAGCCGCATGCCACGCGATGGTCGCTTTATCGAAAAACTGGGCACATATAACCCATTGCTGGCAAAAGACAGCGAAGAGCGCGTGCAAATGGACGTTGAACGCGTTCAGTACTGGATCAGCCAAGGCGCACAGGTCACTGACCGTGTATCCCGCTTCCTAGAAGCAGCTGGCGTTGTAGAGAAAAAAGAGCGCAGCAACCCTAAGAAAGCGGTTCCAGGCAAAAAAGCTCAGGAACGTGCCGAAGAAAAAGCTGCAAAAGCAGCCGAAACTGAAGCCGCAGAATAAGACGGCGCGTTTCTGGAATGCAGTCTTTCAAACAAGACTTCCAGGACGAGCTTGCAAGGTTAATGCGGTGGCGGCGCGATGTGCGACGCTTCCGCAGCGATCCTGTGGACGAGGCGCTCTTGCAAGAGTGCCTCGACGCTTTCCTCCTTGCCCCTTCCGTGGGCCTCTCGGAACCCTGGCGGGTCATCCGCGTGGAAAGCGACGCTGCGCGTGACGCGGCCTATCAGAACTTCAAATCTGCCAATGCCCAGGCTCTTGATGGCTATGCGGGCGACAAAGCCCAAATGTATGCGGGCCTGAAACTCTCAGGCATGGCCGAAAGCCCGGTGCAACTGGCGATCTATTGCGACGATGACACCACCAAAGGGGCCGGTCTGGGCGCAGGCACCATGCCTGAAATGCGCCGCTATTCGGTGGTTGGGGCCATCAGCCTGTTTTGGTTAACCGCCCGCGCCAAGGGGCTGGGTGTCGGCTGGGTCTCGATCCTTGATCCGGTGCAGCTCAACAAAGACCTCAACACCCCCGACGGCTGGTCCCTCGTGGCCTACCTCTGCGTTGGCTACCCCGAAACTGTCTCTAAAACTCCCGAACTGGAAAAAGTCGGCTGGGAAGACCGCCGCCCACATTTGCCGGTCCAAAAGCGCTGACCGACCTCTGTATATTCTTCCAACTACAGAAATTTACACGTTTCAGCGCCCGACAGATTTCCACTCAGCCGGCGTGACATACACCATGCTGTCACCGACGCTGAGCATCACATCACCGTCTTGAATATTGACCTGCACCTTCATGGCCCGACTGGCCAGCGCACCCAATGCACTGGTTTCCGACGCCGCAAGATTAACAACCTGCAAATTGTCAAACCGACTTGCGCGGTTTTTCAACTTCTCCCACCACATCTCCGCTGTCCGGCCACCATAGCTGTAAACAATGACTTTTTGGGCCTTGGCACAGGACTGCCGCACAACCTTTTCACTCGGCAGCCCCAAAGCCAACCAAAGCTCCAGCTCGCCGCTCAAGCTTTTCTGCCAAATATCCGGTTCATCATCGGTGGAAAGCCCCTTGGTCAGCTCCAATTGCGCGTGGGCATTCAAAGCAAAAGCCAGTATGCGCACCATCAAACGTTCATCGGTTTCCGATGGATGTTTAGCAACCGTCAATTTATGCGTTTCATAATAGTGACGATCCATATCGGATACAGACAGCTCGACTTTATAGATGGTGGATTTTTGCGCCATGGTTTTTCCCAGATACAGCCAAGTCAGGACTGCCTAATGCGTCTGATGCCATTGTGAAAGCACATATCGACCGCACACCCCACGTTACAGACAGCGAATTGCCTTCCGCCACACAAATCGCTATCACGCCCTTGACCAATAAGGGGCGTTAAGATGGCTGAAACAAATGACATGATCTGCGTTGGCACGATCGCCGGAGCCTTTGGCGTTCAGGGTGAAGTGCGGGTCAAAAGCTTTACCGCCGAGGCCAAGGCCATTGCCGACTATGCCCCTCTGACCACCGAAGATGGCAGCCGCAGTTTTGACATTGTCGTCAACCGCACCATTAGCAACGGTCTGGCTGTACGCCTGTCTGGCGTGGTCAACAAGGAAGAGGCCGACGCGTTAAAAGGCGTGAAACTCTTTGCCCCGCGCGACCGCCTGCCAGACCTGCCCGAGGATGAATATTATTACGCCGACCTCATCGGTCTCGAAGTGCGCGACACTGGCGGCGCGGTAATCGGCACCGTCAAATCTGTGCAAAACAACGGTGCCGAAGACATGCTCGAAGTCCACGGGCCCACGCTCAAAGACAGCGTGCTCATTCCCTTCAGCCGCAGCGTTGTGCCAACAGTTGACCTGGCCACGGGTCGCATCATCGCCGACCCGCCCGAAGGACTTCTCTGATCCCTAATGTCTGAATCCAAAAACAAATCCCACGGCCGCAAGTCGATCTCGGTGTCTCTAAAGCCGCGCGAACTGATGGATCACAACCCGCGCCTTGCACGCGCTTGGTCTGCCCATATCATCACGCTGTTCCCCGAAGCCTTCCCCGGCGTGCTGGGCGAAAGCCTGACAGGCAAAGCCCTCAAAGATGGCAAGTGGCAGCTTGAAACCACCGACCTGCGCCGCTTTGGTGTCGGCAAACATCGCAATGTCGATGACACGCCCGCTGGCGGAGGAGCCGGCATGGTGCTGCGCCCGGACGTGCTGGGCAATGCGATCGACCACACGCTAAGCCGCGTGCGGGGCAATTGCCCTTTGGTCTATCTATCTCCTCGGGGCCGACGTTTTGACCAAACCATGGCCCGCGCCTGGGCGGGGTGTGACGGCATCACCTTGCTGTGTGGCCGCTTTGAGGGCGTCGACCAAAGAGTGCTGGACCATTACAATATCCAAGAAGTCAGCCTGGGCGACTTTGTCATGACCGGCGGCGAAATCGCCGCCCAGGCCATGATCGATGCAACCGTACGCCTTTTGCCATCGGTGCTGGGCAATGCAGATAGCATCGAAGACGAAAGCCACAGCAACGGCTTGCTAGAGCACCCTCAATACACTCGGCCAGCTGACTGGCAAGGTCACGCGATCCCAGACATTCTGATGTCAGGCCACCACGGAAAAATCGCCGAGTGGCGTCAGACCATGGCCGAGGAAATCACCAAAGCCCGGCGCCCCGATATGTGGGACGCCATCCAAAAGCGTCGCAAAAAGCCATAAAGAACGACTGACCTAAGCGGCTTTAGATGCAAAGAACTCTTGCTTTTTGGCATAGCCAAGCAGGGCCGGATACCCCAGTGCATTCACCATCAAAATCCCAAGTTTATTGCACAGGGCAAAGGCCAGACCATCCAAAAACCAGCCCAAGGGGTTAGCCGCCGCACCCCAGTACTCTGGCAAATTGGCAAAACCCGCCAGAAACCACTGCCCGGTGAGCGCGTGCAGCGCAAGCCCGATCCAGAATCCTGCGCAATAGGGGCAGCGCCACATCTCATAGAGATCTCGCAAAGGTTTTGGCAACTTGTTGAGCAGGCGGTTAAACCACCCGCCCCAATGAGGTAGATGTTCGTAAAACAACAGATGGGCAGACACGCCCAATATCAGGTTTTCATAGGTCATGGGATCTCCAATTAGTTAGGCTTACTTACATTATAACTTACAAAACGGGCTGTATTCCGCTCTACACTTAGTCTTCAGGGGGCTGACAGGGTGATTTTGCCCAATTTGGCTTGCACGGACGCCGCAACCTTTTCATAGATCTTCTTGCCGCGCCCCATCAAAATCTGCCCCTCGTCGGTCAATATGATGTGCTGGGCGCGGGCATCCATGCGGCACGGAAACCGTTTGACCAGTCCGCGCACTTCCAGCTTGGCAATCATCGTGCTGGCCGAGGCTTTGGTCACCCCCAAAGTCTCGACGATATCCTGTAGGTGCTGACCGTGTTTGTCCTCATAGCGCAAAAGATCCGCTTCGGCCTGCACCGCTGACAGATACTCAAACTCGTTAAAGCTCATGCCTATATCGCGCGCTGCAAGGCTCCACTCTTGATGGGCCAGACGATGGATTTGGTGCATGGTGTCGGACAAAGGCATTTTGATCACTTTAGTTTGATTGCCTAACTAACATAGTAGCAGCTCTAAAAAACGTCAAGCTCCATCGTTAACGCTGTTTCAAACAGGCAACAGCAGGCACCAGATTACCAATTCTTAAGCAGTCTCCTATAGCTGATAGATCAGCAAACCCGCCCTTATGATCATTTAAATTGGAAAGATTGATATGTTTCACAAACAGCCAATTGTGCCAGACCCAGATAAACAATACCGCCTTGTCACCCGCAGCGACATGGACGGGTTGGTTTGTGCTGTGCTTCTGAAAGACTTGGGCATTTGCGAAGATATCAAATTTGTGCACCCAAAGGACATGCAGGATGGGCTTGTGCAAATGGGGTCGTCAGACATTTCAACCAACCTGCCCTATGTGCCCGGCGTTTTCTTGGCATTTGACCATCATGATTCAGAGGTTGAGCGGGTCGAGCAAGATTTGCCAAACCACGTCATTGATGCCAATGCCAAATCTGCTGCCCGCGTTGTCTATGATTATTTTGGTGGCAAGCCGGCCTTCCCCAATGTCTCAGAGGAAATGATGCGCGCGGTGGATAAGGCAGATGCGGCGCAATTTGACCACCAAGACATTCTCAACCCGGCGGGTTGGGATTTGCTGAGCTTCCTGATGGACTCGCGCACAGGTCTGGGGCGTTTTCGCGACTTTCGTATCTCCAACTATGACCTGATGATGCAGCTGATCGATCATTGCCGCGAAAAACAGGACATCTCCGAAATACTGGCCCTGCCCGACGTCAAAGAGCGGGTCGATCTTTACAAAGATCATCAGGGGCAATTTCGCGAACAACTCATCCGCTGCGCCACAGTGCATGGTAATTTGGTGGTGCTGGATCTGCGCGACGAAGAGGTGATTTTTGCGGGCAATCGGTTTGTGCTCTACGCGCTCTTTCCCAAATGCAACATCTCGTTTCATGTCATCTGGGGCAGGGCAAAACAAAACACCGTCTTTGCCGTGGGCAAGTCGATTTTGGACCGCAGCAGCCAGACCGACGTCGGAGAATTGATGCTACAATATGGCGGCGGCGGGCACAGTGCTGCGGGCACCTGTCAGGTCGATAATGCTGATGCGGAAACCGTGCTGCAGGCCCTCATCTCACATGTCACCAACGCGGGCTGACGCGCCTCCGATACTACCTTCACGGCGCGTCGGAGCCTCACTAAATCGCACACTCGAATCGTACGTTTCAAGGCTTGAAACGTACAAATTGTACAAATAACCTGAAATAAAGCCGCCGTTCGGACCCAAAGCAACCGTTTCGCGGCGAAACCTCAGCGGTGTTTAAACGCCCGCTTGCCATGCTCCACCATTTGCCCTACACACCGCCCATCCTGACCGGTAATACCGACTCGGGTGCTTTGCGTATTTAAATCTTATGCCCATAAGGCTTTCTTCGGCCTTAGCCCCATAAGACATAGGGATACGTTAAGCAGACTAAGGAATGTCGACCTGAACTCTGGCGGGCGCCCCCTTATGGGAATTGGCGGACTCGGTTGAAGGCCAAGAGCTCTGAGGACGCGTAAATCTTCGTGGATTAACCACGGGCAAAATAGGAGAAGGTCAGATGAACCTGATCGAACAACTCGAGGCGGAACAAGTCGCCGCGCTGGGTCATGACATCCCAGATTTCAAAGCGGGTGACACCATCCGCGTTGGTTTTAAAGTCACCGAGGGCAGCCGCTCTCGTGTTCAGAACTACGAAGGCGTCTGCATCAGCCGTAAAAACGGCAAGGGCATTGCGGGTTCTTTCACAGTTCGCAAGATTTCCTTCGGCGAAGGTGTAGAGCGCGTATTCCCTCTGCACTCCACAAACATCGACAACATCACTGTTGTACGTCGTGGCCGTGTTCGTCGATCCAAGCTGTACTATCTGCGTACACGTCGCGGTAAATCTGCACGTATCGCCGAAGACGCAAACTATAAGTCTAAAGCGTAAGGAGTGGACTCATGAAAAAAGATACACATCCAGACTACCACTTCATCAACGTCAAAATGACCGATGGAACTATTATTCAAATGAAATCCACATGGGGCAAAGAAGGCGACCAAATGGCGCTGGACATCGACCCATCTGTGCACCCTGCATGGACCGGCGGCACGTCTCGCCTGTTGGACGCAGGTGGCCGTGTTTCCAAGTTCAAAAAGAAATACGAAGGTCTGGGCTTTTAATCCCACCTACCGATATTTTGGAAGCGCCGCCCACAGGGCGGCGTTTTCATTTCTAGGGGTGGGTATTTTGCTTTGGCCTTAAAAGCATCCAAACAAAGCCCCCAAAGACCAAGCCCCAAACTGGCGCAGAGATACCTAAAATTGAAAGCCCAGACAGGGTTGTCAAAAAAGTCACCAACGAGGCCTCACGCGCCGAAGGCTCTGCCAGTGCCGCTGACAGACTCGTCGCGATTGTTGGCAACAAGGCAAGCCCGGCCAGAACCACCACCAAAACCTGCGGTGCCGCCAAAAAAAAGCTGATCACCGCAGTGCCAAAGATCCCAAATGCCAAATACATCAGAGCACTAAACACTGGCGCCCAAAACCGAGCTTTAGGATCCGCCCCGGCTTCTGGCGCGGCACAAATCGCTGCCGTGATCGCAGCCAGATTAAACGCAAATCCGCCAAATGGGGCCAAAACCAAGGTTGCGGCACCGGTGGCGGTCAGCGCCGAAGACACCGGCGGCTGATACCCATTGCCCCGCAACACCGCAACACCCGCCATGTTTTGTGACGACATGGTTACAACATAAAGCGGCAAGCCAACACCGATCAGGGTATGCAGGTCAAATATCGGCATCACAAATTCCGGCCATGCGATGCGGAAGGCATCCATGTCCATCGACGAAAATTCGCCTGCAAATACCATGGAGGAAACCCCAAGGATCAAAACCAGCGGCACCGCCATCCGTGGGGCCAAACGCCTTGCTACAAAGAACACCGCAAACATAGCAGCGACAAAAACCGGTTCTGTCGGCGCGGCCTGAAAGACCCCAAGACCAAATTGAAACAACACTCCGGCCAACATGGCATTTGACAGGCTGTCGGGAATGGCCTGTGTGATGCGCTCAAACAGCCCGCTGATCCCAGTAAGCCACAACAAAAAGCCACACAACATGAATGCTCCAATTGCCTGATCCAGCGGGGTTCCAGGCAAGGCAACCACCAAAACCGCAGCACCGGGTGTTGACCATGCGGTCAGCAACGGCATGCGATGGCGCAGCGAAAGATAGGTGCTTGTTGCGGCACAGCCCAAACCCAGCGCCAGCATCCAACTGCTGGCCTGCCCCGCCGTTGCGCCTGCGGCAAGACTGGCTTGAAAAATAATCGCCGCGCTGCCAGCGTAACCGACGAGCACCGCCACCACGCCAGCGATGACATGTGAAAACCGCAATTGTGCCAACATAAATCTGTACCCACCCGAAAAAGGATTCTAACAAGGACTAGACCACCGTGCGTTATTGCGCACAACAGCGAAATGAATGGTATGTCAAAAGACCTGATCAATCTCAACCTGCGCAGCATCCGCGCCAAATCCGGGCTCAGCCTGTCAGCGACTGAAAAGCTGACCGGGGTCAGCAAGGCAATGTTGGGACAGATCGAGCGCGGTGAAAGCAGCCCGACGATGGCCACGCTTTGGAAATTGGCCAAAGGATTTAAACTGCCTCTGACCGCTTTTATTCAAGAGCCCGGCACAACCGCTGACTCCTTAACCCATCACTTTGACCACAGCATTTCAGTCAAATGCCTGCTGCCGTATGATCCAAACATCTGTTCCGAAACATTTCTGATCACCTTGCCCGCAGGCCTAACGCACCTGTCAAAGGCCCATGCAAAAGGCACCGTGGAAGACATTTTTGCCGTCACCTCAGGAATTGAATTTATGTGCGGCGGCACCTGGCAATCGGTGGCGCAAAACAAAGCTGTCCGCATCGCAGCCGACGCAGCGCATGGATACCGAAATTTAAGCCCTGTTCAGGCGCAATTGCTGAACACAATTCACTACGCCTCTCCACAACCTTCAAAGGACGACACATGATTTTTCGCCCTATTTACCTATTTTTTATAACTTTTTTTCTGACAAGCTGCGTCACGACCGAGGTCAGCCGCAATGATCTTCGCATTTTGGCGATGGGCGATTCAATGATGGCAGCGCACCGCATTTCGGGTCGCGCCATTTCAGACAGCGTTGCCAGACATCTGGGTCAACCCGTGCGAGATAGATCCATTGTGGGGGCCCGCATGCTCTATGCTTTACCAATCACCGGCAGCATGGGGCTTAATATCTCGCAACAATATCGCGGCGAGCCATGGGATTGGGTGATTGTAAACGGTGGCGGCAACGACCTGTGGTTGGGGTGCGGCTGTAATAAATGTGATCGAAAAATGGACAAGCTTATCAGCAAAGACGGCAAACATGGCGAAATCCCCAAACTGGTCGCCAGAATGCGCGCGGCAGGCGCTCAGGTGCTTTGGCTTGGATATCTGCGCAGTCCGGGTGTTGGGTCACCAATCGAAGGTTGCCGCGAAGAGGGCGCGGCTTTAGAAGCCCGCATCAGCGCCTTTGCCGCCCAAACAGCCGGAATGCACTACATGTCTTTGGCCGACCTCGTCCCCTATGGCGATCGGTCCTATCATGGTATCGACATGATCCACCCATCGCTGAAAGCCAGCGCTGAAATAGGTGCACGCGCCGCACACTTTATTCAGAGACACAGCAACAAAGGATAACGTTATGGCAGATCTTTTTGTCGCAGAAGACCAAAGGCCGCGGTGTCGCTGGGCAGGCAGCGCACCAGAGTTCCTGGACTATCACGACAAAGAATGGGGGTTTCCGGTTGTCGACGATCAACGGCTGTTTGAAAAACTGTGTTTGGAAAGTTTTCAGTCTGGTCTGAGCTGGCGGACAATTTTGGCAAAACGCGAAAATTTTCGCGCGGCCTTTGCTGGGTTTGATTTTAACGAAATGGCCAAATTTGGCCCCGCCGAAGTTGAAGGTTTGATGGGCAACAAAGGCATTGTCCGCCATCGCGGCAAAATCGAAGCCGTTATCAACAACGCGATTTGTGCGCAAAATCTTGTCGCCGAAGCTGGCAGCCTTGCCCAATTTGTCTGGTCTTTTGAACCAGACCCTAACACGCTGCCAGAACCACAAACTCAATCCACCTCACAAGAATCGATCGCACTGTCAAAAGCGCTCAAAAAACGCGGTTGGAAATTTGTGGGGCCGACAACTGTTTTTGCCTTTATGCAGGCCATGGGGCTGGTCAATGACCATGCGATTGGCTGCTGCCAGCGCGCGCGCGCAAAAGAAATGCGGGCGTCTTTCAAACGCCCATCACCCCCGTCATTGCCCTAGGGCCTGAGATAAATCCGCTACCAAGTCATCGACATGCTCGATGCCAACCGACAGCCGCAGCAGATTTTCGGGAATCCCGGTGTGTGACTCGACTGTGAAACGATGCTCGACCAGGCTTTCTACGCCGCCAAGCGACGTCGCCCTGAGAAACAATTGTAATCGCCCCGCAACCCGCAGCGCATCGCTTTGGTCGCCTTTGACCAAAACCGACATCAGGCCACCAAACCCACCGTTCATTTGCGTTAAAGCAAGCGCATGACCCGGATCGCTTGCAAGCCCCGGATAAAGCACCCGATCAACACCGGGGTGATCTGACAGAAAAGTGGCGATATTCATGGCGTTTTGGCACATGCGTTCCACGCGCAATGGCAAGGTGCGCATGCCACGCACCAATAACCAAGCTTCAAACGGTCCCATAACGGCACCAGCGTCACTCCGGTCAGTGACGATCTGCTGCCAAACTTCCGATTTGGCACCTGTCGACAGCACGCCACCCAAAACATCGGAATGACCATTCAGCGCTTTGGTGGCCGAATGCATCACAATATCTGCGCCAAAATCCAGCGCCCGCGTCAAAATCGGCGTGGCAGCTGTGGCGTCTACGATCAGCAGAGCGCCTGCTGATTTTGCCAGCGCAGAGGCCGCTTTGATATCGATGGTCTTTAACCACGGGTTTGACGGCGTTTCGATAAATACCAAGGCCGCAGGCGTTGCGCAGGCCTCTGCGAGTTCCGAGAGATTGCTGGCATCTACTTCGACCAAAGTGATGGCGCGCCGGGTGCAGAAATCTCGTATCCATTTGGTCGTGCCCCAATAGATCCCGCTTTGCACAATCACACGTGCCCCGTTTGGCACCCAGCGAAAGGCCGCAGCAATAGCCGCCATGCCAGAGGGAAATACCAAAGTGTCCGCCGCCCCTTCAAATTGACAGATCAGACCTTCGGCGATGCGCACCGCGTCATTATGAGGGCGCAGATACAGGTTGTCAGCATTCACCAACTGATAATCTGTATCCCGCACAAATGTTGTTGCGGGCCGGATCGGCGGCACAACCCCACCACTTTCCTGATCTAATGCACCGCCAGCATGAGCAGCTAAGGTGGCTGATTTAAGGTCATCTTTCATTGTCACCCTCTTGTTTGAGACAAACTTAGACGCCCAATGCCTGATCTATGCAATAGCCAAGCGCGGCCGCACTGTGTAAAGCGCTGCTATGACCCGAGTTATCTTATTGAACAAACCTTTTGATGTGTTGTCGCAATTTACGGACAAAGGTAGCGAAGTCAGCACGCGCCGTACGCTGTCTGATTTTGTGAATGTGCCTGGTGTTTATGCCGCTGGCCGATTGGATCGCGACAGCGAAGGCCTGCTGATCCTGACCGATGACGGCAAACTTCAGCATCGCATCGCGCATCCCAAAAACAAAATGACCAAATCCTATTGGGCACAGGTCGAAGGCGCCCCTTCTGACGACGCCCTTGCGCAATTGCGGTCCGGCGTTCAACTCAAAGATGGCATGACCCGCCCTGCAAAGGCGCGCAAAATTCCAGAACCCGCACAACTGTGGCCGCGCACACCTCCTATACGGTTTCGCAAAAACGTGCCAGACAGCTGGATTGAACTGACAATATCCGAAGGCCGCAATCGACAAGTTCGCCGAATGACCGCCGCCGTTGGTCACCCAACATTGCGCCTGATCCGCTATCGCGTAGGCAGCTGGACACTCGACGGCATTCCAACGGGCGCATGGGTTGAAACTTCGGTCTAAGCATTGCGTTTCGCACGGGTCATAAACCACATCCTGAAAAGAATTGAACCAATGCTTTCGTGGCGCTTCCCCTCTTGCACCCCTCAACATATAGTGTGATTTAAGCGTTCACGGGCCGAGCAGCTCGATTTACAAGACAAACAATGGCAAGCGGGGACACACGCGATGGCGCATATTATTGTTGTGGGCAATGAAAAAGGTGGTGCGGGCAAATCGACCGTATCCATGCATGTCGCGACGGCCCTTGCCCGTATGGGCTTTAAGGTTGGTGGATTGGATTTGGACCTGCGCCAACAGACCTTTGGCCGCTACGTCGAAAACCGCCAAAAATTCTGCGAAAAGTCTGATCTTGAGCTGCCTAGCCCCACCTATCACGAGTTGCCGGAAATCGATCCTGCAACTGTTGGCGAAGGTGAAAATATCTATGATTTGCGCCTATCAGCAGCAGTGGCTGCGCTGGAGCCAAACAATGATTTTATCCTGATTGATTGCCCCGGATCGCACACCCGCCTTAGCCAGGTTGCGCATTCGTTGGCAGACACGCTGGTCACCCCCTTGAACGACAGTTTCATCGACTTTGACCTCTTGGCCCATATTGATGGCGACGCCGAGAAAATTCTGGGCCCTTCGGTCTATTCGGAAATGGTCTGGAACGCCCGGCAGCTGCGGGCACAGGCAGGATTGAAGCCAATTGATTGGATTGTTTTGCGCAATCGTCTGGGTGCGCAAAACATGGTGAACAAAGAAAAAATGGGCAACGCTCTGGCACGACTTGCCAAGCGCATCGGGTTTCGCACCGGTCCTGGATTTAACGAGCGCGTCATTTTTCGCGAACTGTTCCCTCGTGGCCTAACCCTGCTTGATCTGCGTGACATTGGCGTCAAACAGCTCAATATTTCCAACGTTGCCGCTCGCCAAGAACTGCGCGAATTGATTAAAACCCTCGATCTGCCGGGTGTCACGGTAGATTTCTAACCCCATTTTTAGGAACGCACTTTGTCAGACCCACGTGTGATTGCGCCAAATCTGAAACGTCGCCTTTCCGGCGTAACCGCGACAATCGCACGTTTGGTTCCGTTGCAAGCCAAGAGCATCGCTATCGTGGCGACGGGCCCGGGACTGCCAGCGGAAACGCCGCACCTCTCAATTCTTCAGGTTATGGGTTTGAAACGGCAAACCCTGCGGGTCTGGCACGCGCGACGCAACACCGAAATGTTGCTAGGGCTATTTCTCAGAACAGTGCTGCGCAAAAACCTTAAACTGCTGTTCACAAGTGCTTCGCAACGGGCGCATTCTGGATATACCAAATGGTTGATCTCGAAAATGGATGCCGTGGTCGCCACCTCACAAAAGACAGCAAGCTATCTAGATCGCGACGCAGACGTTATCTTGCATGGTATTGATCTAGATGGATTTTCCCAAACTGATGACAAATCTGCCCTGCGCAAGAAATTGTCATTGCCCGACGGGGTATTACTAGGCTGCTATGGCCGTATTCGGCATCAGAAAGGCACCGATGCCTTTGTTGACGCGATGATCGAATTATGCGGCCAGCGGGATGACGTGCATGGCATTGTCATGGGGCGCGCTACGGAAAAACATCAGGGTTTTCTGAGTGGCTTGCAAAAAAAGGTGGCAGACCACGGCTTGCAAGGCCGTATTCTGTTCATGTCAGAGGTCACCGTAGACCAAATCCCTGAATGGTATCAGGTTCTTGACTTGTTTGTCGCTCCTCAACGCTGGGAAGGGTTTGGGTTAACGCCAATCGAAGCCATGGCCTGTGCGGTGCCTGTTGTGGCGACTGATGTTGGGGCTTTTTCAGAGATTGTCGCCCATGATGCTGTTGGCCGATTGGTCCCTCCCGGAGAGCCTCGGTCTCTGGCGCGCGCTGCGGCCAATATGTTGGAGAATCGGAGCAGCCTAGCGGATGCAGGTGTGGCTGCACGCCAACATGTCGAAAAACATTTCCGCATTGAACGCGAAGCTCAGGCTTTGATTGACGTCTATAATCGTCTTCTTTCAAACACTTAGCGTAATTATTCGCTTTGATCGTGTTCTGAAATGGCCCCGTTCACAGGAATGCTTTGGTAAAGCCCTTTTTTCTTTAGGAATTTAAGGCTACTAGGGCGCGTCCGAAACATTGGAGAGAGACATGGGTTATCGCATCGTCGTCGTAGGCGCCACTGGCAACGTGGGCCGCGAAATGCTGAATATCCTGGAGGAACGCCAGTTCCCTGTGGATGAAATTGCTGTTCTAGCGAGCCGTCGTTCGCTGGGCACGGAAGTCAGCTTTGGCGAAAAAACCCTTAAAACCCAAGACCTTGACACGTTCGACTTTGCAGGTTGGGACATGGCATTGTTTGCGGTTGGCTCTGACGCGACAAAGAAATATGCGCCGATCGCGGCGGCGGCCAATTGCGTGGTGATCGATAACAGTTCGCTGTATCGCTATGACCCCGACGTGCCGCTGATCGTGCCGGAATGTAACCCGCAGGATATCCACGGGTATGCCAAGAAAAACATCATCGCCAACCCGAATTGCTCGACTGCGCAGATGGTTGTGGCTTTGAAACCATTGCATGATCGCGCCAAAATTAAACGTGTGATTGTAAGCACTTACCAGTCTGTTTCTGGCTCTGGCAAAGAGGCTATGGAAGAGCTGTGGGAACAAACCAAGGCGGTTTACAACCCGACAAAGGATGTGCCTGCAAAGGTCTACCCTAAGGAAATCGCGTTTAACGTCATTCCACATATTGATGTGTTTTTGGATGATGGGTCCACCAAAGAAGAGTGGAAGATGGTTGCTGAGACCAAAAAAATTATCGACAAATCGATCAAAGTCACCGCGACTTGCGTGCGAGTGCCTGTTTTTGTTGGACATTCTGAGTCCATCAACATCGAGTTCGAAGAGTTTTTGGACGAAGATGAGGCGCGTGACATCCTGCGCGAGTCGCCCGGCATCATGGTGATCGATAAACGCGAAGACGGTGGCTATGTGACCCCGAAAGAATGCGTTGGAGATTACGCGACTTTCATCAGCCGCATCCGCCAAGATAGCACCATTGATAATGGCATAAACCTTTGGTGTGTCAGCGATAATTTGCGCAAAGGCGCGGCGCTGAACGCGGTTCAAATCGCCGAAACTCTGGGCCGTGAGGTTCTAAAAAAGGGCTAACTAAGGCGCTTTTTGCTGAGAGATTTTGAAAGCCCTGCTAGCTTTGGCGGGGTTTTTTCATGCGGTTTCGCCGCGCAACAGTTGCTTTTGCTGCGAACGCTGCCGGAATTTTGGCTTCATTGTACAATTTGTACGTTTCAAGGCCTGAAACGTACGATTCGTTGCTGATGCTAGGTGCCGCGCAAAATTCTCCGGCCATTCAATCTAAGGGATGACGTCGAATAAGAAATTTTTCAACTTGTGATTGATGTTAGACTAATCTTATATCGAACGTATTAACTCGAATATTTTTGGAGCGCATTTTGCAAAACCCAATAGTCTTTAATGCGAGTTCTAGAATTGGAAGAATTTCTGCGGAAGCCGATGAAGAGTTTTTATTTGAGTGTTTTGTCGATGTTTCAGCTCTCGCTGAACTTAAGGAAATCGGCTCACCAAAAATGTTGTTGTTAGGAAGTACCGGCGCTGGAAAAACTGCAATAATCCGAAAAATCGAAAAAGAATTTGCTCGATCAAACTCAATTCAACTTGACGAAATGGCACTAGATTATTTGGCTAACAGCGATGTAATTCAGTTTTTAGTTGAAATTGACGTTAACTTAGACCTATTTTTTCAGGCGTTGTGGAAACACGTAGTTTTAATTGAGTTTATTCGTCTAAAATTCAATGTTTGTGACGAACAAAAGTCCAAATTCATTTTCAGCCAGATCTTTGACGCTTTTAAAACAGACCAAAGAAAACAACGAGGCTTGGAATACCTGCGGAAATGGGAGAGCAAATTCTGGATTTCCATGGACGAAAACATCAGAGAAATCACCGAAAACCTTGAGACCAGCGTAAGTGCTGAACTTGGTTCTGAGATTGAACGCTTCAGTGCAAGAGCTGGCTACGCTAGGACACTAAGTGCTGAAAAGAAAAGCCAACTTCAGCGGGTAGCAAGAAAGTTTGTCGCGCCTGAGTTGTTGACAGATTTAGCAAAAGTTGTCGACACCCTAGCTGAGCACGGTACACGAGTTGAACCTAGCTTCATATTGATAGATAGCCTTGATGAAAATTGGATCGATCCGTCAATTAAATACCCCTTGATCAGAGCTTTAATTGAAAGCCTGAAAAGCTTGCGCAGAATTCATGACCTGAAAACAGTCGTGGCACTACGATCGGACCTTTTGGAAAAAGTTATTTTGGAGACCAAGGACGCCGGTTTTCAAAGCGAAAAATATGAGGATTATATTGTCAGGTTGAAATGGGATTCAAACCAATTGAAACAGCTGGTAAACAAGCGCGTAAACTTTCTTTTTAGGCGAAAGTACAATACCCAAAACATTACTTTTGAAGACATTTTCACTGAAAAAGTGACCAATTCTGGAAGCCCATTCAATGCGCTATTAGATAAAAGTCTCTATCGCCCAAGGGATATTATTAACTTTGTGAACATGTGCCTCGAGGCCGCGGAAGGATCAACAACTGTTACTCGTAAGACATTTAATCAAGCGGAAATATCCTATTCGGCAAATCGGCTCACCGCGATGGTAGAAGAGTGGCAAAACGTGATTGTCGGCTCTGCATCTCTGGTAGAGCTACTTAAAGGAAAGCGCGCAACTTTCACTTTATCAGATTTTTGCACCACCAAATTGCTTGACGATCTTGTTCAAAACTTTCCAGATTCCAATAACCGTTCAAAAGATACTCTTTGGCAACTAGTAGAAGAAGCTACCACAAAAACGGTAGAGCCATTTACTCTTGCTGGCGTTCTAGTCGAAAAGTTACATCTAATGGGAGCTATCGGTGTGAAAATCAGCCCGAACACCCCATATCAATATTTCTTTCAGACGCAAAAACCCCTCCCAAATAACCATCTTGAGCCAAACACGAAAATTCGAATCCACCCGATGATCCACTCTGCCTTAGGAATCATCAATTAACGTAAAATCACTCAAATCAAAGCAATATCTTTACGCTAACTGCTCTCTGGCGTTCCTGTCAAAGATAGGGAGTCAGCACCTGACGGCAGCGCATAAAAAGGGCCCTTGGATTTCTGTCGCCTTAAAGCGCGACAAATTTCTTTTGGTCGCAGTCATAGACCTCGACGCCGCCAGCGGCGATGTCATGCCAAGCGCCGTGAATGGTCAGATTGCCGTCGTTGACGCATTTTTTCACAAAAGGGAACGTCAGCAGATTTTCCAAGCTGGCCAGAACCGCGTGTTTTTCAAACTGGCGCGCCTGGTCGGCTTCGTCTTCGATATCCGCAACTTTTTCGTAGCGCGGCTTCAGGATGTCCATCCAACGGCCGACAAAGCTCTCTTTTTTCTCAAGATGCGGGGCATTGCCTTTGCACATATCGATACAGCCCTGCACGCCGCCACAAGAGGAATGCCCCAGCACAATCACATGTGCGACTTTGAGCGCGGTCACCGCATATTCGATGGCCGCAGAGGTGCCGTGATGATCGCCATCGGGCGCATAGGGCGGCACCAGGTTGGCAATGTTGCGGTGGATAAAGAATTCGCCTTGGTCTGCGCCAAAGATCGAGGTCACATGCACCCGGCTGTCGCAGCAAGAAATCACCATGGCGCGGGGGTGTTGGCCCTCTTCGCCCAGATGTCGATACCAGGCCTTGTTGGTTTCATAGGCGGTGGCTTTCCACCCATGAAAACGTTGCACAAGGTAAGACGGCAGTGGTTTCGCGTATTTCATCACAGCTCCTGATCCAAGTTCTGGGATAGATAGTCACATTTTGCATATATTTCGAGAGAAAATCATCTTTGTACCTAACGTTTTCACAAGTCTTTTGCCTCAGGTTGGATTTGCCGTGGGGGCAATGCAGAGTTTGGGGAATGTTTTGGAACAGGTGAATGTCCTTTTTGTCGAGGAGGCGGTGAGTCTTGATCACTCGCAAATCCGTCAGTTGCAGATCTTGCTGGGTCCTCATGAGGCCGAAGAAGTCACGATGCGCGCGATGGAAGAGCTGTCTGCGCGGTTGTCGCATGCGGAAAGTCTGTTTTTGCTGGGGAAATGGCCGGATCTGCGCAAATGCGTGCGCAGTCTGATTGCCATCAGCGATCAAATTGGCATGCGCAGTTTGGCCCAGGTCAGCCAGCATGTGGTGACCGCGCTGGACAATGACGATCACAGCGGTTCGGCGGCGACTTTCTTTCGATTGTTGCGGATTGGCGACCGGTCGTTGTCAGACTATTGGGAATTACAGAACCGGTCGGGATAAAGTGATTTGCACCGGAATCGTTTAGGGTTAGGCTGAGGAAAAGTCAGCAACCACAAGACGAGCATATGACCCTGACATTCGCACCAAAGTCCCAAGCGGCCACCCCTCTCACGTTGTTAACAGACGCAGATTATGATGGCTGGTTGGCCGCGCAAACGCCCGAGGTGCAAAGCTGGCTGGGTGCTTTGGGGTTCACAGCCAAGCTTGGTGCAACAGCCCTGGTGCCTGACGCCAATGGCGGCGTGCGGTTTGCGGTGGCCGGGCTGGGCGGCGCAAAGGCCAAAACGCGGGGCCGGTTTGGTCTGGCGGCGGTGGCCGCAGCCTTGCCGGCGGGCGATTACACGCTGGCCAATCCGGCTGATATTTCGGATTTGGACACTCAGTTGTTGGGCTGGCTGTTGGCGGGCTATCGGTTCGACCGGTACAAAAACCAAGCCTCGGGCGGCGCGCGCGTGGTGTGCCCAGACGGGATTGACGGCGCGCGGTTAGAGGTGATTGCCGCGGGAGAGGCATTGACTCGCGACCTGATCAACACGCCTGCTAGCGACATGGGGCCTATGGCGCTGGAAGCCGCGGCGCAAGATCTGGCAAAAACCCATGGGGCGCAGTTTGAAACCATCCTGGGCGATGATCTGCTCGCGCAGAATTTCCCGATGATTCACACGGTCGGGCGGGCCGCGGATCAGGCCCCGCGCCTGTTGGATATGCGCTGGGGCACGGATGGGCCAAAGCTGACATTGGTGGGCAAAGGCGTGTGTTTTGACACTGGTGGGCTGAATTTAAAACCCGGTGCCTCGATGGGTTTGATGAAAAAGGATATGGGCGGCGCGGCAACGGTCTTGGGGCTGGCGCATATGATCATGGCGCTGAAACTGCCCTTGCAATTGCGCGTGTTGATCCCGGCGGTTGAAAACGCCGTCAGCAGCAATGCGTTTCGTCCCGGCGATATTTTGCAATCGCGCAAGGGCCTGACGGTGGAGGTCAACAACACCGATGCCGAGGGGCGCTTGGTGTTGGCGGACGCTTTGGCTTATGGCTGCGAAGAAAACCCCGATCAAATTATCTCGATGGCCACTTTGACCGGGGCTGCGCGGGTTGCGGTCGGACCAGATCTGGCCCCGTTTTACGCTCAGAACGACGCCACTGCCGCCGCGTTGAACACGGCCGCAGATCAGGTGGCGGACCCAGTGTGGCGTATGCCGTTTTGGGACCCCTATGAAAAGATGATCGAACCGGGCATTGCTGACCTAGACAATGCGCCCAGCGGCGGTTTTGCGGGGTCTATCACCGCAGCCTTGTTCCTGCGACGCTTTGTGGACAACCCACAGTACACCCATTTTGACATCTACGGCTGGAACCCCAGCGCCGCGCCGGCCCGTCCAAAAGGCGGTGTTGGCATGGGGGCTCGGGCGATATTGGCGGCCTTGCCGGAAATTTTAGACTTATGATGGACCGGCGCCTGACCCCTGCCAACAAACGTGTGGCCGACCCCAGCCTAGAGGCCAGTTGGCCCGGTGTGCGCTATGCTGATCCGGATCCCTATTCGGTGCAATGGCCGATGGTTGATTTGATGAATGCGCCTGAAGGGCACAGGGATCGACAATTGTTGTTTGGCGAGGCTGTCGGCGTTTATGAGATGCACGAAGGCTGGGCGTTTGTGCAAGCCGCCAAAGATGGCTACGTCGGCTATGTACCCCAATCCAGTCTGGCGCAGGTGCCCGCACCCACCCACCGCATTTCGGCGGCAGCATCACATGTCTATGATCAGCCCAATTTCAAGTCGCGCGATCTGATCCGCTTGACCCACGGCTGCCTGATCCATGTTCTGGACGAGGAACAGGGGTTTTTAAAAACATCGCTGGGCTTTATTCCGGCGGTGCATTGCGTGGCGGCGGATATGCAGCAACCAGATCCGGTGACAGAGGCAAAACTGTTTTTAGACACGCCCTATCTGTGGGGTGGCAACAGCCGGTTTGGCATTGATTGTTCCGGGCTGGTGCAATCGGCCTTTATGGCCTGCGGCATCCCCTGCCCTGGGGACAGCGATTTGCAGGAAATTGAACTGGGATATGAAATCGCCGACACAGAGACTTTGCAGCGCAATGATCTTTTGTTCTGGAAAGGCCATGTGGCTTTGGTGGCAGACGACAACCGGTTGATCCACGCAAATGCTTTTCACATGGCGGTGGTCTATGAGGATATCGATGCGGCTATTGCCCGGATTGCCGCGCAGGGCGACGGGCTGGTGACCAGTCGCAAACGCGTGCCGATGGCCAGAGTGCAAACCAACCAGATCTAGTCGATCGGGCGGATCAATTTACGCTCTAGCACCCGCAGTACCGCACGCAGGTCGTGGCCCCGCTTGAGGATCTGCCCGTCCATCGCAACCACAGCATAAAGCCCTTGGCGATTGCGCAGCTTTGGGCGTTTTTCGATGCGATAGAGCGGGTTTTCCGCTGTGCGGCGGAAGACCGAGAACACAGCCACGTCACGCAAACAGGAAATACCGTAGTCACGCCATTCACCTGCGGCGACCATGCGCCCATAAAGCGATAGGATCACGTTCAGTTCTGTGCGGTGGAAAGCCACCTGCGATGGGGGGATTGGTCCAGACGGAAAGGGTGTCGGTGAAGACATATTCATAGGTTTAGAATCAGGCTTTTTTAACTAGAAATCAACCCTGCCTCGGTTTTGCCGCAGATTTTTCTGCAAAACGCCGCCTCGGCACCGCGGATTCGCCATTTGCGCCCTGCATAACAGTTTCATAGCGAAAGTTACCGCTACCCCGGCAACACACTTATCTTGCCCCCACCCAGATGTGTTGCCGGGGCCTATTTTTTCCTTGCCATCGCCAGAGACCCGGTGTCCTCTTTGACAAAAAGCGGATGGTACGATGAAGACATTTCCAGTGATTTTGACAGTGGGCCTGATGATGGCCAGTTTTGCCTTGGCCCACCAGGGGGTCACGGACCCGCATATCAAGGCGCGTATGCATGCGATGTCAACAGCAGGTCAGGCCAGCAAGACGCTGGGGGACATGGCCAAGGGCAAACGGGCCTTTGAGCAGGAGGCGGCGCAACAAGCCCGCGCAGACCTATTGCAAATTTCTACGGATATCCCGGCGTTGTTTGAGGTCGAAGCTTTGGATTTGGTGACCGAGGCGGCCCCGGATATCTGGAGCAATTTTGCGCAATTTCAGAGCCGGGCGGAGGCGATGCAAAAAGCGGTGATGGATTTGGACACCAGCAGCCCGGAAGAAATCGCACGCGGCATGCGGGCGGTGGGCAGATCTTGTGGTGGCTGCCACAAGCCATTTCGCATTAAGAAATAGAAACCGGGGGGCCTAGGCCCCGTAGCGGGCCAGAAAGGTCTGCACCGCTTCTTCGGCAACAGTTTCAATTTCTGCGGCGTCAAATTCGGTTTGCACCCCAAAACTGGCGCGCAAGAACAGCCGGGCTTTGCAAAGTTCCGAAAACTGTTCGGCCGCCATGGGGATGTTGTCGATCACCAACTCTCCCTGTGCAATCGACTCTTTCAGATACTCGCACATCATGGCCTGACCTTTTGCTGGCCCGCTTTGATAATAGGCTTGCCCAAGTTCTGGAAAGCGGTCGCTTTCGGCCACGCAGATGCGAAATACCTTTTGTGCGAAATCGGACAGCAAATAGGTGGTCAGGCCAATTGCGGCGGTTTTCAAACAATCGCGCAGAGGCGTGTCTTCGTCAAATTGCGACACGATATCAACCGCCATGCGGTCACATTCACAGGTCACAACATCGACAAAAAGCTGCCGTTTGTCAGAGAAATAGCTGTAAAGCGTGGCTTTGGAGACGCCAGATTGGCGGGCGATGTCATCCACGCTTGCGCCTTCAAATCCATCCCGCAAGAACACCTCGCGCGCGCCGGCCAAAACCTGATCGACTTTGCGACCTTTGCGTTGAATAGGGGCTTGGGTGTTCATGCTGCCTCGATGGTAAAGAGGAATCGAATATAAACTGATCAGTTCACTTTGGACAAGCCATCAATTGGCGTTGCCTCGCGGGATATTGCTGGTAAAGTTAGAATAATTCTAAAACCGGAGCCACAGATGCGCTTTTTCACGCATAGACGACATTTTCAAGACCTGAACGAACAAGAAATTCTTGCGCTGGCAATTTCCAACGAAGAAGACGACGCGCGGATTTACCGAAGCTTTGCGCAGGCGGTGCGGGCGGATTACCCGGCAACATCGCAGGTTTTTGACGGTATGGCCGAGGAAGAAGACGGCCATCGCCAGCAATTGATTGATTTGCACGTGGCGCGGTTTGGAGAAACCATTCCGCTGTTGCGGCGCGAACATGTTGCGGGGGCCTATGCCAGACGTCCTGTTTGGTTGACCAAGAACCTGGATGTCGCCCGCATGCGTGCCGAAGCTGCGGATATGGAACGGGTTGCCGAACAGTTTTACCGGGCGGCGGCGGCGCGCATCACTGATGCGGCCACGCGTAAGCTGCTTGGGGATCTTGCGGCCGCAGAAGCGGACCATCAGGACGCCGCCTATAATTTGCAAAACAATCTGGTGTCATCTGATGCGCTGCAAACCGAACATGACACCGCCAAACGTCAGTTTTTGCTGACCTGGATTCAGCCGGGCTTGGCGGGGCTGATGGATGGGTCGGTCTCTACATTGGCCCCGATTTTTGCCACTGCATTTGCCACACAGAACACTTGGACAACTTTTCTGGTTGGTCTTGCTGCCTCGGTAGGGGCCGGGATTTCCATGGGCTTTACCGAAGCGGCCAGCGACGATGGAGAGTTGTCTGGGCGGGGATCGCCGATCAAACGCGGCTTTGCGTCAGGCATCATGACCACTGTTGGGGGACTTGGCCACGCGCTGCCCTATTTGATCACCGATTTCTGGACCGCGACCGTCATCGCGATCATCGTGGTTTTTGTAGAGCTTTGGGCAATTGCCTGGATTCAGAACAAATTTATGGAAACCCCGTTTTTCCGCGCGGCGTTTCAAGTGGTTTTGGGCGGGGCATTGGTGTTTGCTGCTGGTGTTTTGATCGGGTCGGGCTAAGATACCGCTTGCGTTTTGGTAATGTAATGTTACCAAAACTGCATGATAGAAATTTTCCTAAAAACACTACCGTTTTTCGCCATTATCGGTCTTGGTTACATGGCCGGACGCGTTCGGTTCTTTACCGAAGAGGCCACGGCCTATTTGACGAAATTCGTTTTCTATTTTGCCTTGCCCGCGATGCTGTTTCGGTTTTCGGCCAGCCTGTCGTTTGACGAAATTTTAGAGTGGCCCATCGTCTATGCCTTTTTGGCGGGCTCTGCGTTGGTTTGGGGAATTGGGGCGATTGTTGCGCGCCTAAGAGGCCAAGGTTTATCGTCTCTGGCGGTTGAAGCGCAGTGTTGCGCGGTCGGCAACGTTGGTTTTCTAGGCATCCCAATGCTGGCTTTGTTGTTTGGCGAGGCCTCTCTTGGACCAAATATGATGGTGCTGATCGTGGACTCGGTGTTGTTTGGGTCGTTGATCGTTATCCTGATCAACGCCGGACAGGATGGGAATCTAAGCCCCCGCGTGTTCAAAACGATTGGCCTGGGGTTGATCACAAACCCGATGATCATGGCAATTGTCTTGGGCGTGGTCTGGTCGCTGCTTAGGTTGCCAATCCCGGTCCCCGCGACAGAATTCCTGAAGCTTTTGGGATCTGCGGCAACGCCCGTCGCTTTGTTTGCCATCGGCGCAAGCCTTGCCAGCAAATCCGCAGAGCGCATGCACATTGCCGGTTGGATCAGTTTTTGCAAACTTGTGCTGCACCCGCTTGCGGTTGCTGGGTTTGCGCTTTGGGTTTTTGACGTTGATCCGTTTTCGGCTGCGGTGATCATTTCAGCTGCTGCCCTGCCAGTGGCCGGCAACATTTTCATCCAAGCCCAACACTATGGCGTTGCACCGCAACGGGTGTCTGCATCGATCCTGATTTCGACGGCTTTTTCCATTCTGACCGTCTCGCTTGTGATCGGATGGGTGGCACCGCTGGTAAATTAGGCGCTTTGACGCAAAAGCCGCGCCAATCGACGGCTGTTGCCTTGCCGGACAGGGCGTGTTTGCGCTAGCCATGCCCCAAGCAAGAAGGGGTACAAGATGGAAAAGCTGTCTGAAAACAAATGTTTTGGAGGCACGCAGGCTGTGTTTAGCCATGCCTCGACCAGCTGTAATTGTGAAATGACGTTTGGCTTGTTTCTACCTGCCGAAGCCAAGGACGGCCCGGTGCCGGTTCTGTGGTATCTTTCCGGCCTGACCTGCACCCATGAAAATGCGATGACCAAGGCCGGAGCGCAGGCCTGGGCCGCTGAACAGGGCATCGCATTGATTTTCCCAGACACCAGCCCACGCGGGGGCGATGTGGCTGATGACGAAGCTTATGATCTGGGCAAGGGTGCGGGATTTTATGTAAACGCCACCCAGGCCCCCTGGTCGACGCATTTTCGCATGTGGGATTATCTGGCGTCGGAATTGCCAGAGCTTGTGGGCGCAGAATTCCCGCTGGATATGAGCCGACAGGCGATCACCGGTCACTCTATGGGAGGGCATGGGGCATTGACCCTGGCGCTTTCGCTGCCCGGACGCTTTAAGTCGGTGTCAGCTTTTGCGCCGATCTGTAACCCAACCGCCTCGGACTGGGGACAAAAACAATTCACGGCCTATCTGGGCGAGGACGCCGCCAACTGGCAGGCGCATGACGCTACGGTTCTGATGCGCGATGTGGGGTTTGACGGCCCAGTTTTGATCGATACCGGCGCGGATGACCAATTTTTTGAACTGCTGGGCACCGAGGCGATGGGCGCAGCCCTGGCAGCGCAAAAACAAGAAGCCACCCTGCGGCTGCAAAAGGGCTATGATCACAGCTACTTTTTTGTTTCAACCTTTATGGAAGATCACGTCACCTTTCATGCCGAAGCTTTATACACGGAATAGCACATGTCACATTATGATCTGATTATCATTGGTTCTGGTCCTGCGGGCCGTGCGGCGGCGGTACAGGCTGGCAAGCTGAAACGCAAAGTCCTGGTGATTGATCGCAAGGACCGGCTGGGCGGCGTGTCGGTGCATACGGGCACAATCCCGTCCAAGACCCTGCGTGAAACCGTGTTGAACCTGTCAGGCTGGCGCGAGCGCAGTTTTTACGGACGCAGCTATCGGGTGAAAGAAGAGATCCGGGCCGAAGACCTGAAAGCGCGGCTGCATATGACCTTGGATTACGAAGTCGATGTGCTGGAGCATCAGTTTAACCGCAACCATGTGGATACCCTGAACGGGGTGGCGAAATTCATTGGTCCCAAGGAAATCGAGGTCGCCACCGAAGGCGGGGAAACCACCACGCTGACGGCGGAGAACTTTTTGATCTCGACCGGCACCAAGACCTATCGGCCTGACACAATCCCGTTTAACGGCACCACAATTGTCGACAGCGATGAGTTTCTGGAAATGGCCACAATCCCGCGGTCGCTGGTGGTTGTGGGGGCTGGGGTGATTGGCGTGGAATATGCCACGATGTTCTCGGCGCTGGATGTCACGGTGACTTTGATTGAACCGCGCGACAGCTTTCTGGACTTTATCGACAAAACCTTGATTGACGACTTCACCCATCAGGTCCGCGAGAACGGTGTGGATTTGCGGTTGGGATCAGCGGTGGAAAAGGTCGAAGAACATGGCGATATGGTCGAGGTCACCATGGCCAACGGCCGCCATGTGCGTGCCGAGATGCTGTTGTTTGCCGCCGGACGTATGGGGGCAACCGATCGGTTGAATTTGGCCGCTGTTGGGTTGGAAACTGACCATCGGGGGCGCATCAGCGTGGACCGCAAAAGCTATCAGACCGCTGTGCCACATATCTATGCCGCAGGCGACGTGATTGGCCACCCAAGTCTGGCCTCGACCTCGATGCAACAAGGGCGTGTGGCGTCGTGTCATGCGCTGGAGACCCCGACCCTGCCAGAAAGCCCGTGGTTTCCCTATGGGATTTATTCGGTGCCGGAAATTTCCACCTGTGGCATGTCCGAGGAAGAGCTGCAGGAACGTGATATTGCCTATGAAGTTGGGGTGGCACGGTTCCGCGAGACTTCTCGGGGGCACATCATGGGGCTGGAACACGGCATGTTGAAAATGCTGTTGTCGCTGAAAACCCGCCGCCTGTTGGGTGTGCAGATTGTTGGCGAAGGCGCTACCGAGCTGATCCACATTGCCCAGGCGGTTTTGAACCTGAAGGGCACCGTGGATTACTTTGTGGAAAACACCTTTAACTATCCCACTTTGGCCGAGGCTTACCGGATTGCCGGGCTGGATGCGTTCAACCGCATGCCGATTCCCGAGGAATTCAAAGCCAAGCGCCAAGAGCGCGAAGCCGAGAAGAAAGCCACGCGGGCCAAGATGAAAGCCGAGGCCAAGTCGTGACCAAAATCTATGTGGATGCGGACGCTTGCCCGGTGAAAGCCGAGGTGGAACGGGTGGCCACGCGGCACAAATTAAAAGTTTTTGTGGTCAGCAACGGCGGGTTGCGGCCCTCGGTCAATCCGATGATCGAAAACGTCATTGTGCCTGATGGGCCGGACGTGGCGGATATGTGGATTGCCGAGCGCGCTGGTGTGGGGGATGTGGTGATCACCGGGGATATTCCCCTGGCCGCCAAATGCGTCGAGGCCGGGGCCAAAGTGCTAAAGCACAATGGCGAGGCGTTAAATGAGCGCAACGTTGGACAGGCTCTTGCGGTGCGGGACTTGATGACAGACCTACGGTCGGCTGACCCCTTTCGTCAGGGTGGTGGCAAAGCGTTTTCCAAGGCTGATCGCAGCCGGTTTCTGGATGCTTTGGAACGTGAAATTCGGGCGGCCAAGGCTGCGAAACCTTAGGATTAGGGTCTAATTATGACTATCCAAGCCGTGATCTTTGATGTCGGGAATGTCTTGATCGAGTGGAACCCAGAGCGGTTTTATGACCGGGTGATTGGGATTGAGAAACGCACAGAGATGTTTGCGGAACTCGATATGCATGACATGAACAATGACATTGATCTGGGGGCACCGTTTCAGCAGCGGATTTATGACTTTGCGGATGAAAACCCCAAATGGGGCGATGAAATTCGCATGTGGCACGACAATTGGTTTGAGCTGGCCAGCCCGGCCATTGACCATTCCTGGCGATTGCTGCGGGCCTTGCGGACCAAAGGGATCAAAGTGTTTGCCCTGTCCAATTTTGGCGTCGATAACTGGCCGCCAGCGGTGAAAGTCTATCCGGTGCTGGGTGAATTTGACCGCGAGTTTATTTCGGGTCGGATGCAGATGGTGAAGCCGTTCAACCGGATCTATGAAAAGGTCGAAGAGGACACCGGGATCGAGCCGGATCAATTGATTTTTACCGACGATCGCGCTGATAACATCGCCACGGCGCGGGCGCGCGGCTGGAAAACCCATTTGTTTGACGGGCCACAGGGCTGGGCAGAACGTCTGGTGGCCGAAGGGCTATTGTCAGAAACAGAGGCGGCCTAGGCACCCGCCGCGGCGGTCAGTGGGCGTTCTTTGATCGGCAGGTGCACAATGGCACTGAAGGCCCCAATACCAACGCCGATCCACCAAACCATGGTGTAGCTGCCATAAATGTCATACATCCGACCGCCCAGCCAAACGCCCAGAAAGCTGCCCAGCTGGTGGCTGAAGAACACGATGCCATACAGCGTGCCCATGTAGCGCAGACCATAGATATGGGCGACCAGACCCGAGGTCAGCGGCACTGTGGCGAGCCACAAAGACCCCATCGCAATTGAAAATATGATCACAGTTGTGGGGGTCATCGGCAGCAGAATAAAGGTGCCTGCAACCACCGTTCGCAAAGCATAGATGGTGGCCAACAGATATTTCTTGGAATAGCGCTTGCCCAGATATCCGGCAAACAATGTGCCGCCAATATTGGCTGCGCCAATCAGCGCGATGGACCATGCACCCAGCTGCGAGGTCTCGGTGATGCCGACAGAGGCCAGAATGCCCGAGGGATCAATGGCACCGCAGACCTCGGTGACAAAGGCCGGGAAATGTGCCGTAATAAAGGCCAATTGGTAGCCACAGGAAAAGAAGCCCAGAAAGATCAGCGTATAGGTTGGGTCGCGGAAAGCCTTTTTCAGGATTGTGCCCATGCTTTCTTCGAGTGCGGCTTTGCTGATCGCAGGCGCGCGCATCAGCGGCAGGGTGAACAACACCAACAGGATGGCGACCGCAAACACCAGAAAGGTGGTCTGCCAGGTCACAAAGCTGAGCATCCATTCCGCCACGGGCGCACCAAAGATCTGGCCGGCGCTGCCGGCGGCGGTGGCAATCGCCAAGGACATCGAGCGGTTTTCGTCAGAGCTTGCCCGGCCCACCACCGCGAGGATCACGCCAAAACCGGTGCCTGCGACACCAAAACCCACAAGGACTTCGTACATCTGATGCGCTTCTGGGGTGACCGCAAAAGACGATAGCACCAGCCCCGCGGCATAGGTGAAGGCCCCTATAATGATGGCCTTGCGGTCGCCGATTTTCTCGGCAATGGCGCCAAAAATCGGCTGACCGATGCCCCAAGCAAGGTTCTGAATGGCGATGGCCAGCGAGAATTCCGCGCGCGGCCAGTTGAATTCTGCGGCAATCGGAATTTGAAACACGCCAAAGCTGGCGCGGATGGCAAAAGACACCAGAATGACGATGCAGCCAACAATGAGAACGGGGGTAAACAGGGGGGTTCGGGCTTGCATCGTGACCTCATGATTGTCGGGCAGATCATGAAGGGCGGCCGGGACTGGGTCAATTCAGCAATTGTGCACGCTGCGTCACGGAAAATGATGGGGATGCCTAGAGCCTGATGTCAGGCTCCGGGCTGGAACTTAAACAATAAAGTTCTGAATGATCAGGAAGATGATCGCTGACAATGTCGCGGCGGCGGGCACTGTGATGACCCAAGCAGCGATGATGGTCAGGAAATGTGAGCGGCGCACCAGTTTGCGACGGCGGCGCTCTTCGGCGGCGACGCGCGGACGATCCGGCTTGGCGTTCAGCGCTTTGCGCAGGCGGCGCTCGGCGTCCCATTCGCGGAAGAATCCCACGCCAAACACACCCCCGACAGCGATGTGGGTCGAGCTAACCGGCAGACCCAGCCAGCTGGCCACAATCACGGTGATGGCCGCAGACAAGGCCACGCAATAGGCGCGCATTGGGTTGAGTTTGGTGATTTGGCTGCCGACCATGCGGATCAGTTTTGGCCCAAAGAGGAACAGGCCAAACGAGATACCAAAGGCCCCGATGATCATCACCCAAAACGGGATCTGGAAAGCCTCGGTGAAAGAGCCAGTGGCGGCGGTTTGCACGATGGCGGCCAGAGGGCCAACCGCATTTGCCACATCATTGGCCCCATGGGCAAAGCTGAGCAAGGCGGCGGAGACCACCAGTGGAATACCAAACAGGATTTTCAGCGATTTATTGCGGTTTTCCAGGCCTTCTGACTGACGGCGGATCACCGGGATCAAGATCAACCAGACCGCCACACCGACGGCTGCGCCAATGCCCAAGGCGGTCATCAGGTCGATTTTGATGATCTTTTTCAGACCTTTAAGTGCCAAGTATGCGGAAAACGCGCCTGCCATAATGCCCACCAAAATCGGCACCCATTTGCGGGCCGCTGCGATCTTGTCAGGCTGGTAGATGATGCGGGATTTAATGAGCCAGAGAAAACCCGCCGCAATTGCGCCACCCAGCACTGGGGAAATCACCCAGCTGGCGGCGATTTTGGACATTGTGGCCCAGTTCACAGCCGCAAAGCTGGCCGCGGCAATGCCCGCACCCATCACGCCGCCCACCACCGAATGGGTGGTCGATACCGGCGCGCCAACCCAGGTGGCCAAATTGACCCAAAGTGCGGACGACAGCAGCGCCGCCATCATTGCCCAAATAAAGGTATTGGCGTCGACCATGGCTTCAGGGGCAATAATGCCTTTGGCGATGGTAGAGACAACATCGCCGCCCGCAAGCAGCGCGCCGAGGCTTTCAAACACCACGGCGATGGCAATGGCACCGCCCATGGTCAGCGCATTGGCCCCAACCGCAGGGCCCATGTTGTTGGCCACGTCATTGGCGCCGATATTGATGGCCATATAGGCCCCGAAACCGGCGGCAATCACCACAATCATCGTGTTGTTGGTTTGCCCCAGAAACAAGGCGGCCATCAGGCCAGCCAGCACGACGAAAACCAAAGCAATGCCTGGACCAACCATAGGTCGGGCCACATAGCCGGTTGCCATTTCTAATGTGGAAATACGGCCCAGGTCTCGATCAAGCGTTTCGAGATGGCGCGCGTCATTGTTGTTGTCAGCCATGTGAGTCCCCAAATTTGGGATCGGCCTATGGTGCTTTGTCTAATAAATCAACAAAAGCTTCATCAAATTGACGCAAAACCGTTACAGATCGCGCAAAATATCACGCAGTTCGGGTTCATGCACCAGATTGGCGGCCTCGGCGGCGGGCACCCATTTTCGATCCCGTTCGTTTGCCTCGGGGAAATCATCTTTGAGGCTCTGCACGTCAACTGGGAAAACCAGGGTTTCAACCGGCACCGTCCAGCCGGTGGCCATACGCTTGTCATAACAATAGCTGCCAATGGATTGCGTGCTGCCATGCCCCTTGCTGACGCCAGCCTCTTCCCAGGCTTCCTGCATTGCGGCCTGCGGCGCGTCCATGCCTTTGATGGGCCAGCCTTTGGGAATGATCCAGCGCCGGGTGTCGCGACTGGTGATCAACAACACGTCTTTGCCGCTGTCAGTGCGACGATAGCACAGCGCCGCGACTTGCAACCTTTTGGGGCGTTGCAACATCGGGCACAGGAAGTCATCCCATGCTTTCTTTAGAAGAAAACTCATTATGTAACCGCCTCGGGTTTTTATCTATTTTTTTTCAAGATAGGCAAAAAAGGCGTAATTTGCAACTATACGGTGCAAGGCATGGCAAACTGGCCAAATTTCAACAGATTGAAAATAGGCGATCTCTGCGGGTTTTCAGCCTAAGCGCGGCGCGCTATGCACAGCCTATGACGACAATGCAGAAGATATATGCGACCAAAGTCGCTGGCGGAGAGTTGAACGCGGATCCGGCCCAAGAGGCGGTGATGGAAGAGTTCCAGCGTATTCGTGACGGGTTGAATGCCGAGCCTGTAAAAACCGGCTGGTTTCGCAAGGCCAAGGCCGAGCCAGTCAAAGGGTTGTATTTGTGGGGCGGCGTGGGTCGTGGCAAATCCATGTTGATGGATCTGTTTGCCGAAGCGCTGGATGTGCCGGTGCGCCGGGTGCATTTTCACGCTTTTATGCAAGAAATTCACGCGGGCATGCATGCGGCGCGTCAGGACGGTGTCGAAGACGCCCTGGCCCCGGTGGCGGCAAAGGTGGCCGAAGATGTGCGGGTGCTGGCCTTTGATGAGATGCAGATTTCAGATATCACCGATGCGATGATCGTTGGGCGGTTGTTTGAGATGTTGTTTGCTGCGGGTGTCACCATTGTTACAACCTCTAACCGGGTGCCTGATGATTTGTATAAACATGGGCTGAACCGGCAGTTGTTTCTGCCTTTCATCGACATCTTGAAAGAACAAATGGTGGTTTGGGAATTGGTCAGCCCCACGGATTACCGGCAGAACCGCCTGTCTGGGCAACAGGTCTATTTTGTACAGGCCTCGGGCGAGGCCCGTGCCCAGATGCGGTCGATTTGGTCAGACCTGACGGGTGGGGCTGCCTCGCCGCTGACCTTGACGGTCAAAGGGCGCGAAGTTGAAATTCCGGCGTTCCGCAATGGCATTGGGCGCGCAACGTTTTTTGATTTGTGCGGCAAGATGCTGGGGCCTGGGGACTATCTGGCGATTGCCGAAGCGTTAAAGGTTTTGGTGCTGGAAGATATTCCACGCTTGAGCCGGAACAACTTTAACGAAGCCAAGCGGTTTGTGACCCTGATTGACGCTTTGTATGAGGCCAAGGTTCAGCTGATTTGTTCCGCTGCGGCACAGCCTGAGATGCTGTATGTCGAAGGCGAAGGCACGTTTGAGTTTGAACGCACGGCCAGCCGGTTGCGGGAAATGCAGGACGCCGCTTGGGGCAAAGGCACTTAAGAAATTGCAGGTTTAAAACGTCTCAGGGGGTACCGAAGTACCCCCTGATCGTCGATAGTTTTGCCTGTATTAGGATTTAAAGGCGCTGCTCGGCCACCTTGTATCCTACTGCCATCATTGAAAAAAGTTCTGCTGAAGTGACTATACGCTGGCCTGTGCGAATCGGTCAAGTGGTGATGATTCGTTTTCTGCGAATCAATGGCACAGCGATTCGCAGAAGTGAGTCGTTTCAAAGGCTTAGGCGTAAAGTTTTTTTCTGAGACTTCAGCCGTTTTCGCGCAGGATATTGCCCGCCAGATAAAGCGAGCCGCAAATCAGCACGCGGCTGTTCGGGTTTTCGGCGACGATAGCATCTAGGGCTGCCTGCACGGATGCAGAGGTCCGAGAGGTGAAGCCAACTTGTTTAGCGGCCAACGCGGTGGCTTCGGCGGGCAAGGTGTTGGCCTCACCAGGGATCGATACCGCGCTTAGAGACTGGGCCTGCGTTTGCAGCGGCGCAAGATAGCCAGTGACATCTTTGGTGTTCAGCATGCCACAAATCAGATGGGTCGGGCCATGGGGCAATGTGGCCAGCAGATCCGCCAATGCTTGGCCAGCGGCAGCGTTGTGGCCGCCATCCAGCCAAAGCTCTGCGTCCGGCGCAGATTGGGTCAGCGGGCCGGTTTTGAGACGCTGCATGCGCGCAGGCCAGACGGCGTTGGTCATCGCGGCTTCGCAGGCGGTCTCGTCGGCGCCGATATGGCGTAATGCTGCCAGCGCAGCCCCGGCATTGATGACCTGATGCGCGCCCAAGAGCGCGGGCATCGGCAGGTCCAGCAGGCCGTTGTCGTCTTGGAAAATCAGGCGGCCGCGTTCTGTGCTGACGTGCCAGTGTTGCCCATAGACCAAAAGCGGTGCCCCCAGACGTTGCGCCGTGTCTTCGATCACCTGTAGCGCGTCGTCTTGTTGAGGGCCAACCACACAAGGCACGCCGCGTTTGATGATACCGGCTTTTTCAGCGGCGATTTTTGGCAGGGTGTCGCCCAAAAATTGTTCATGATCAATCGAGACCGGGGTGATCACCGACAGGGCTGGTGTGATCACATTGGTGGCGTCCAAACGCCCACCAAGACCGACTTCGAGCAGGGTGTAATCCGCCTTGCTGCGCGCAAAGGCCAGAAAGGCAGCGCAGGTGGTGATTTCAAAATAGGTGATGCTGATGCCACCGTTTTTGGCATAGCACTCGTCCAGCATCGCCGTCAGATGATCTTCGGTGATCAAATCGCCAGCCAGCCGGATGCGTTCGTGGAATCGGGCCAGATGCGGCGAGGTATAGGCATGGGCGGTTTTGCCCATGGCCTCGATCCCGGTACGGATCATCGCCTGTGTTGAGCCTTTGCCATTGGTGCCCGCAATATGGATGGCCGGGGGAATGTTTTCTTGTGGGTTGTCCAAAGCCCCCAGCAAGCGCCACATGCGGTCCAAAGTCAGATCAATGATCTTGGGGTGCAGGGCCATCATACGATCAAGGATGGCATCGGATGTGTGGGCGGTCATGGCGGGCCTTTGTAAATGGGCTTTGAAATCAAGATAGCGCTATATAAAAAACGCGCCCGGCTCAATGCGGGGCGCGTCTGGTAAGCTTGAAAAAACGACGTTACTAAGGTGTTTCTGTTGCGGGTACGTCTTGGCCGGCAGTTTCCGCGGGTGCTGGTTCTGCCGCGGGGTCGTCCGATTTGTCAGGCGCAGGCAGATCTGCGGTAATGGCCGGAGACTTGCCAAGCAA
The DNA here is from genome assembly GCF_040364665.1 of Cognatishimia sp. WU-CL00825. Lineage (NCBI taxonomy): Bacteria > Pseudomonadati > Pseudomonadota > Alphaproteobacteria > Rhodobacterales > Paracoccaceae > Cognatishimia > Cognatishimia sp. WU-CL00825. The sequence goes on along the minus strand of NZ_BAABWX010000002.1, from coordinate 147,102 downwards.
CATGCGGGTGATGGCGATCAACTCGCCACGCAGCTCGGTGCGTTTGGTGACACGGTCCAGCATGCCGTGATCCAGAAGGTATTCAGCGCGCTGGAAGCCCTCGGGCAGTTTTTCACCGATGGTTTGTTCGATCACGCGCGCCCCGGCAAAACCGATCAACGCGTTGGGTTCGGAAATATGCACATCGCCCAGCATCGCATAAGACGCGGTGACGCCCCCGGTGGTTGGGTGGGTCAGAACCACGATATATGGCAGGCCTGCCTCTTTTAGCATTTGGATCGCGATGGTTGTGCGCGGCATTTGCATCAGGCCAAGGATGCCTTCTTGCATACGCGCGCCACCGGCAGCGGAAAACAGGATAAATGGGCGATTCATTTCCACGGCGCGTTCAGCACCGGCCAGAATCGCATTGCCGACATACATCGACATCGAGCCGCCCATAAACGAGAAGTCTTGCGCAGCGGCCACGATGGGCGTGCGGCCCATTTCACCTTCGGCCACCAGCATGGCCTCGGCCTCGCCGGTTTTCTTTTGCGCGGCCTTCATGCGGTCAGGGTATTTCTTTTGGTCTTTGAAATGCAGCGGGTCTGCCACCGGCGCAGGCACTGAAATCTCGGTGAAAATCCCACCATCAAACAGCGAAATAAACCGATCACGCGGGGCAATGCCCATGTGGTGGTCACATTGCGTGCAGACATTCAGATTGTCTTTGAGCTCGCGGTGGAACAGCATTGTGCCGCATTCCGGGCATTTTGACCAAAGATTCTCGGGCACTTCGCGACGCGAGAAAATCGAGTTAATCCGCGGGCGGACATAATTGGTGATCCAGTTCATACGCGTTACCCCTACGTTCGCGAAACATCTGTGAAATAAGCTGCAATGACAGGAATTGCAATCAGCGCCTTATGGCAATTCGTGCAACAAGCCAAAGACACAGCAGGGCCAGACCCTCTGTCCAAAGCGCCGCGCGCAGAATGTCGGTGTTTTGCGGCGCATAAGAGGTCGACAATAGCGCCAGGCCGTCCCAATGCGATTGCATCGAAACTATCAAAATCGCACTGACATTATTGACAAAATGCAGGGCGATCGCTGGCCCTAGAGAGCCGGAGCGCGCTGTGAGGTCTGCGGCGGCGCAGCCAAAAGCCATGCTCCAGATGGCGATGAGCAGTGCATTGTCGCCATAGGTGTCGGGGCTGTAATGCAGAAAGCCAAACAACAGGCTGGGCAAAACCATCCAGACAAGCGGATGGGTTGAGCGCGCCGCCAGCTGGCTTTGAAAATAGCCCCGAAAGATCAGCTCTTCGGTGGTGACCTGCACCAATACCGCCGTAAGCCCAAGCGGCAACCAGGGCAACCACTGCGAAAACGACAGATTGAAATGCGGGCGCATCACCTCGGGTACTGGCAGGATCAGGATCACCGCAACCATGATCAGGCCCAGACGCATCACGCGAAAGAAATCCCTGTAGACCAGCGTCACGGGCCCAAGCAGGCTGCGCAGACCGCGTTGATGCATCAACCGCAAGACAACCCAAAGGGCGGCCACTGATGTGAGAAAGGAAAACAGCACCAATAGCACGCCGCGTGGTGTGCTGCCTTGCCCCATCTCAGAAATCAGGGTGTCTCCATCCACTTGCCCAAGCAAGATTTGTCCAAGGGCCAGATTAAAGGCACCAATACTGAGAAAAAGCATAACAAGACTGGCCAGCAATCTTGGCAAACTGGCAGAGGCGCGGGCCGCCTGAATCAAAGCTTCGTGAGGCGCATATTGTGACATAGCTTTGGCCTAACGGGTTTTCAGACACAGGTATAGAGGTTTTGAGATCTGAGCCACGAAGGGTGCGTTGGCAGGTGCCAAAATGTTTGTCCGTCTTGCCAAACACATAGCCATGATTGCAACAAAGGCGCACAGGGACAAAATAAATGTCGATAAAGCGCCCAGGGACCCGAATGGACGTTTGTTTCAAATAAACCATTCGGATACACAATAGAGCAACGCAGCGCGAATTGTTTCCAGTTCGACATCAGTATCAATAAGACGCGGGGCAGAATGGCACAGAAGACGGGCAAGGCTTGGCAGGTATTTTTACAACGTGGCGTGGCGCGATTTTGGGCGCAGTCTGCGCGCGAAGTTGTCGATATGGACCTGTCCACATTACGGCGCCGGCGGTTTCAGGCCCGGCGGTTGCGCACCCATCTTGATACGTTGATTGCCACGGCTGAAAGCCGTCTTGCGCTGCCGATCATCGGGTCAAATACCTTTCCCAAGCCCCATGGCACCGATTGGGCCTGGCGGCCACGCATCTGGCGGGAATCCCTGCCCACCAAAGGCATTGTGGCGGTGCAGAGCAAAGAGCCGCTTGGTGATGAGGTGACCTTGTTTCACGACTGCAAAATATCGGAAATGACCCTGCGCCAGATGCGCAACACCCGCGAGAAAGATCTGGCACCCTTTGGGGTGCGGCTGGATGTCTTTCGGTTTGACGGTTCGTTTTTGTCCTTGGTGGTCGATCTTCCCAAGGAGGCCATTCAGGACCTGTCGCGGCAATTTTTGATCCGCATGGACACCATTGTTGAAATGGAAAAACCACTGGAAATCTTTGCCCGTTTGAACATCAAACATGGGCCGAACACTGAACAGATCGTGCGTGAACTGCCGCTGCACGAGGAAGATATCATGGTGGAGTTTGACCTGGCCTATTCAAAACTAAACGAAAAGCGCATTGAAAAGGCCTGGATCGATCTGATTTTTGAAGGTCCGGAAATGAACCAGGTCATTCTGCGCGATGTCACTTTTAGCCGCCGCCCGCGGGCAGATATGTAAGGAAGAAGCGATGAATGATTATACGCTGACAAAGACTCGTTTGTTTGAGGGCATCTGGGAAGGTGTGGTCAGTGCAAGCGATTTGGAATTGCCGATGCCCACCATTCAGGCCACCCATCTGGAACAAGTTTTGGAAAAGGTTGTTTTGTCAGAGATGGACAAGGGGCAATGGGGCTTGCGCATACCGATTCCAGCCAGCACTTTGGCAGATGGCGTGCAAACCATTCTGATCCGCGACGCCATTGCTGACGAAACCCTAGAGGTGATCACCTTGATTTCCGGCGAGGCATTGGCGGGGGATATTCGGTCTGAAATGGATTTATTGCGCGCAGAACTTGATATGCTGAAACGGGCCTTTCGCAGGCACTGTTTGGAAACCATGTAAGAAGAAATGTTGGGGCTGGGATTTCTCCCAGCAGGTGACCCACAAAGCAAGCAATCGAAAAAAGACCTGACAACCCCGAGATGTGTTTAGCAGGATTGTTCGCCAAAAGATACGTGCATCACGCGGTCGTGATCTCGCCGCCTTGTCGAAATCGTGCCTGACCTTAGGTCCGGTGACGCGGCGTTGCGGGTGACAGGGCGCTTTTGCAAAGGCACAGTTTTCAAAACAGCCGGAGACTAAAATGACACGCTATCCGAATATGCTGGCCCCGCTGGATCTGGGATTCACCACGCTGAAAAACCGCGTGTTGATGGGGTCGATGCACACCGGGTTGGAAGAAACCAAAGACTGGAACCGTGTCGCGGAATTTTATGCGGAACGGGCGCGCGGGGGCGTGGCGTTGATGGTCACCGGCGGTATGGCACCCAACCCGGAAGGCGGGGTTTTTCCGGGGGCTGCCGGGCTGTTTAACGAGGATGACATCACAAATCACCGGGTGGTCACAGACCGGGTGCATGAACATGGCGGCAAGATCGCCATGCAGATTTTGCACGCTGGGCGGTATGCCTATGGGCCAGATTGCGTCAGTGCCTCAGCTATCAAATCGCCGATATCGCCGTTTGCCCCCAAAGCCTTGGACGAAGCGGGCATTGAAAAGCAGATTTCTGACATGGTGACATCTGCAGTGCGTGCGCGTGCGGCGGGCTATGATGGGGTCGAGATCATGGGGTCAGAAGGTTATTTTCTGAACCAATTCTTGGTCACCCATACCAATAAGCGCGAAGACCGCTGGGGCGGGTCGTATGAAAACCGCATGCGGTTGCCCATAGAAGTGGTGCGCCGGTGTCGCGCCGCGGTGGGTCCTGATTTCATCATCATTTTCCGCATCAGCATGATTGATCTGATCCCAAATGGATCGAGCCACGACGAAGTGGTGCAACTGGCCCAAGCGATCGAGGCGGCTGGGGCGACGATCTTAAACACCGGGATTGGCTGGCACGAGGCACGTATTCCGACCATTGCCACCAGCGTGCCGCGCCGTGCCTTTGCCTGGGTGACGCAAAAGTTGATGGGCAAGGTTGGTATTCCGGTGATCACCAGCAACCGGATCAACACGCCAGAGGTGGCCGAGACGGTTCTGGCTGAAGGCTGCGCTGATATGGTCAGCATGGCGCGGCCGTTTTTGGCAGACAGCCAGTTTGTGGTGAAAGCGCAGGCCGGACGCAGTGACGCGATTGCCCCCTGTATTGCCTGTAACCAAGCTTGTTTGGACCATACGTTTGGCGGCAAGATGTCAAGCTGTCTGGTGAACCCGCGCGCCTGTCATGAGACAGAATTGAAAATCAGCAAAGCCACCGATGTCAAATCCGTCGCAGTTGTTGGCGCGGGACCGGCTGGTTTGTCGGCGGCATTAACGGCGGCGGAACGCGGCCATGCGGTGACGCTGTTTGACCGCGACACCCAGATTGGCGGGCAATTGAATGTGGCCAAACAAGTGCCGGGCAAAGAAGAGTTCTGGGGGCTGGTCGACTGGTATGCGGTCATGCTGCGCGAGATGGGGGTGACAGTGCAACTGGGGCAAGTTGTTGGGGCCACAGACCTGACGGGCTTTGACGAGGTGATCCTTGCAACCGGCGTGGTGCCACGCGATCCCGGCATTGCCGGCCAAGACCACCCGATGGTGCTGAGTTATCTGGATGTGCTGAAACACAAAGCAGATGTAGGCCCGCGTGTGGCTGTGATTGGCGCAGGTGGCATTGGCTTTGATGTGGCGGAATACCTGGTGCACGAGGGCGAAAGCCCAAGCGAGAATTTAGGGGCCTGGCTGAAGGAATGGGGTGTGGGTGACCCAGAACGGATGCGCGGTGGGCTGGTGCCAGAGGGGGCGCAGCCCAGCAGTGCCGCGCGCGAGGTGATCCTGTTGCAGCGCAAGGCCAAAGCGCTGGGCAAAGGGCTGGGCAAAACCACAGGCTGGATCCACCGCATGGCTCTGCGGATGAAAAAGGTACGCATGGTCGGCGGCGTGAATTATGAACACATTGATGATGCGGGGCTGCATATCTCTTATGGGCAAGCGCATGAAAACCCTGAGGTGATCGCTGTGGACAATGTGGTGCTATGTGCCGGGCAATTGCCGGATCGCGCCTTGGCAGATGTGCTGGAAGAGCGTGGCTTGAATTGTCATGTGATCGGCGGGGCGGATGTGGCCGCAGAATTGGATGCCAAACGCGCCATCAATCAGGGTGTGCGTCTGGCTGCGGCGCTTTAAGGGGGCGCTGCCCCCGCCGTTGAAATTGCATCTCAACGACTCCCCCAGAGTATTTAAGGAAAGATGAAATCTTAGCCGTGTTGGCCGCGACTGTCCTTGGGGGCCTCGGCGCGGTCTGTCATGCCGTAGTCACGCAACACATGCAGCACTTTTAGCCTGTAGTCAGCGAATATGCCTGCGCGGCCCCTAGATTGCGCGCCGCGATGTTTCTCGAGGCGACGCCAGTCACTGACCGCCTGTTCGTCGCGGTAATAGGACAAGGACAGCAGCTTGTCGGGGTTTGTCAGGCTTTGAAAGCGTTCGACAGAGATAAAGCCGTCAATACTGGCCAGCAGGGGTTTGAGCTCGGCGGCGATTTCGAGGTAATCGGCTTTGCGCCCCTCGGCGATTTCGACTTCGAATAGGACTGCGATCATGATGACGTTCCATGTGGGGTTGAGGCGAGTTTCAGGAAGCAGCGGTCTTCGCGCAAGATAAATCGTTCTTTCTTGGCAAACGCATAGTTGGCGCGCCCAAAGGGGTCAGCCGCAAGCCGGGCGCGATAGGCCTCATATGCGGCCAGGCTGGCGATGTTATAGATCCCATAGGCTAGGGTACTGGAGCCCTCGTGCGGGGTGTAATAGCCAATGAGATCCGCACCATTGCGCGGAATGGCCTGGCCCCAATTGCGGGCGTATTGGGCAAATTGGTCTTGTTTGTTGGGATCGATCTGGTAGCGGATGATGCAGGTGAGCATGATGTGGCCTTTCTGTGGGCCCCCAGTTTAGCCACTTGCAACACGTCTATGGTTCGGTGATGATCAAACCATGAAGGAAGGTCCAGATATCGCCCGTATCGCCGCGCTGATCGGCGACCCCGCCCGCGCCAATATCCTATCCGCCTTGATGAGCGGCAAGGCTTTGACGGCCACGGAATTGGCGCATGAGGCGGGCGTGCTTTTGCCAACCACTTCTAGTCATATGGCAAAACTGCTGGATGGCGGGCTGGTGACAGTACGCAAATCCGGGCGGCATAAATATTTCACCCTGGCTTCAGAGGATGTGGCGCAGGTGTTGGAGGCTTTGATGGGATTGGCCGCCGGCCATGGTCATCTGCGCAGCCGCACCGGCCCAAGGGACGCTGACATGCGGCGCGCCCGGGTCTGCTATAACCACTTGGCAGGGGAGATGGGGGTGCAAATGTATCGGACGATGCAGCGGCGCGGGCATCTGAAAGTGGCCAAATCTGGCCTGGAACTGACAGATTCTGGTGCCCGCTTTGTTTCCGAATTGGGAATCAATCTGGATGCATTACCCCCAGGACGCGCGCCAATCTGCAAAGAATGCCTGGATTGGAGCGCCCGCGAGAACCATTTGGCAGGGAAACTGGGCCGGGCATTGTTGGCGGAATTTATCGCCAAGGGATGGGCCAAACGTCAAGAAAACAGTCGTATTGTGCGATTTTCACGCGTCGGTGCGCAGCAGTTTGCGGCGGTGTTTTCTGCATAATGGGCGCAAATCGCCCGCACTGTTGCGCTGTTTCCGCGCCCTAAACGATCCTTGCTAAAACCCTGATATTGTCTGCGCACTGCCCCTTTCGTGCCGCATTTCATCGTCAAACCTAGGTCAACAAATGAGACTAAAGGATTTGCCAGATGGATCGCCTAACGGAAATGGAAGCTTTTGCCACGGTTGTAGACCAAGGTGGGTTTACCGATGCGGCCAAGAAGATGGGGATCTCTAAATCCGCGGTTTCTAAACATGTATCAAGTTTAGAAGCCCGGCTTGGTGCCCGGCTTTTGAACCGAACCACACGCCGGGTCAGCCCAACGGAAATTGGATTGGCCTATTACGACCGTGCTCGCCGCGTTTTAAATGACGCTGGAGAAGCGGATGCGCTTGTGACTTCGATGCAATCAGCGCCCTCGGGTCTGTTGCGCATCAGCGTGGCCACCGACTTTGGGGTGAACCACCTAAGCCCGGTGCTCGGAGAATTCCTGTCGGACTTCCCGGAAATCACCGTGAATATGGTGCTGAACAACCGCTATGTGGAATTGATATCAGAGGGCTTTGATATGGCCATCCGCATTGGGGAACTGGAAGACAGTTCGTTGCGGGCCAGAAAACTGACAGACACCACGCGGCGCATGATTGCCAGCCCAGATTATATTGCCAAACACGGGCGTCCGCAGAAAATCGACGATCTGAACGAGCATAAGTTGCTGCATTATTCCAGCCAGTCCAATGGGGCGGTGTGGAAACTGACAGCGCCTTCGGGTGAAAAACGTCAGGTGCGCACGGCCGGTTGGTTGAGTGTGAATGATGGGCAATCCTTGCTGAACGCCGCAGTGGCGGGTTTGGGCATCGCCTATTTGCCAAGCTTTCTGTATGCCGAAGCCATGGAACAGGGTTTGGTCGAAGACGTTATTCCGGAATTGCCGATGGAAACCCAAGGCATCTATGCGGTCTATCCGCCCGGACGCTTTACCCAGCCCAAGGTGCGCGCCTTTATCGACTTTCTGGTGCATGCCTTTGCAGACAAAGGCCCAAGCGTCTGGTAGTGTCGCCCACCCTTTTTTGAAATTCCCCCCGAGGCTATATAGCCTTCCTTCCCCGGCCAAGTGTCGGGGATTTTTTTGTCTGTTGCTATGGGGTTAGCAAGATGGCTTCGACCCGGCGATTGGCTTCGCGGCCTTCGGCACTTTGGTTTGTGGCGATGGGCGCAAGATAGCCAACACCCTGGGCATCCAATTGCTGTTCTGCCACCCCAAGCGCCTCTATCAGATGGCTGCGCACCGCAGCGGCGCGCTGTTTTGACAGCGCCATATTGTTGTCCAGCGCCCCAACTGTGTCGGTGTGACCCACCAAAGCGATGCGATACTCTGGGTTTTGTTGCAGAAAGTCTGCAATGGATTGCAACGACGCAAAGGGGCCGTCAGATAATTGGGCCGAGCCGGTCTGAAAGGCCAAATCACTCAGGATGACGTGGCCACCAAGGTCCAGCGCTTTGATCACTTCGCCGGGCAAGGCAGGATCTGGCTGCGCAACGGGCGATAGCTGCGCCCCAAGTCTGGGTTTGCCAAGTGCAAGGCTTTCCAGCTCTGGGCCGGGCTGCACTGCGATCAGCTGGGTCAGACCCTGGGTTTCCGTGCGGCTGACCAAAACGCTGATGGCTTCGGGGCCTGCATCTGTTTCCCGCAGGGCCGACATAAACCGATAGTCGATCAGGTCAACAAACATGTCCGGAGCAGGCAGCACTTCGATTTCAAAGCGAAAATCAAACCCGCCGCAGGTCGCCGCCTCACAATCCAGCAGCACCTCAAAGCCAGCGGTCTGAATTTGATTGCGCAGAGGGTCAATCAATTGCGCGGTGGTCAGCGCGTCGCCTTCGAGTTGCCAGACCTGACGCGAGACAAAACCGCTGATTTTGCGGGTCGAAAGAAACCCATCAAAATAAGGCCCGTCTGGAATGGAATAGGCCCCTGCTTCGGTCACCTTATCAACGCTTAGAACGCTGCCCTCGGGAAAGGCCAGTTCAAGCGCCGCAGCGGGAAGCGGGCACAGAAGAAACAAAGAAAAGAGCTTGGCTTTGGTCATCGAAATTGGGCGTGATACTCTGGATTGGGTTGCATCATGGTGGCGCTGGCCACGCGGTTAGACATATTGAAGAAACCAGTCACATTGGCAATGTCCCAAATATCACGATCGGTAAAGCCCGCATCTCGCAGCGATTGGCGGTCGGCCTCTCGGACCTGGGCGCTGGACTGAGTGACTTTAACCGAGAAGTCCAGCATTGCGCGCTGGCGCGCTGGCAGATCCGCAACATTGTAGTTCATCGCCAGCTTTTCGCCCAGACTTGGGTCGCCGGACAATTCGCGTACCGCCGCCCCATGGGCAACAAGGCAATAAAAACACTTGTTGATCGCGCTGACGACCACCGCGATCATTTCGCGTTCCAGCTTACTGAGGCCCGAATCCGCCAGCATGAGATCATTGTAAACCCCGGTGAAGGCGTTGAGTTTGTCGATGTCAAAGGCGTAGGCCTTTAACACATTTGGCACCAATCCCAATTTGTCTTGGCAGATATCAAAGTATTTTTGCACCTCTGGCGGCAGCGGATCGACCATGGGCAGGTTCAGGGCGGTGACGGGGGCGGATGCGGTCATGGGTTACTCCGGCTTGATGCGATAATGATATTGCCCAATCAGGTGCATACCAAGCGACAAATACAAGCCATTCGCTGCGTCATTTGCCTGGGTACATATCACAGAAAGCGTATGGCCGCCGTTGTCGAGTGTCCAATAGGCGGCGCGGCGCATGGCCCAGCGCGCCAAACCATTGCGCCGTTGTGAGGGTAGAATTTCAAGCGCGTGCAACATGGTGATACCATCTGACATAGCGGCAAAGGCAGTGCCCGCGGGCGCGTCGTTGAACCGGCTGAGAAACCCGGTTTTGGGGCTTGTGGCCCTGTGCATAACCTTGATACGGCCCGGACCGATACCACCGGCCTCCCAGATTTCTTCCATGATTTTCAAAGGTTCCCACGCAGGAATTGCGATTGTACGCGGCGGCAGTTCCGTTGCGATGTCGCTGGCGGGAGCTGCGTAAATATTGACTGGATCAATGATCTGATAGCCACGCTGCGCCAGTTGCGCGTCTAACGCCTCTTCGCCTGCGCGCACTTGAAACAGCGGCGTTTGCTTCAGCTGGCGCATGGCCTGTTCTGCACCGGCAACATCAGCCTGTGACAGATCGATTTCGAGTGTCGCAGCAGAGACGCGTTTTCCGCCGCCCTGCCCGTCGCGGATGGTAAAACCATGCGCCGAGCTGCCCGCTGCGGGGGGCCAAGTGGCTTCGGTGACTTGATAAAGCGTTTGGATACTCGGCAGCGTCATTGAAATTGCGCCCTTAGGGCATCTGCTGCCAAAGCGATCCGTGCGGCATCGGTCCCGCGCAGAACGATATTTGAGCCATATATGCCCCGCTCTTGAAAGGGATAAGAGCCAATGGACAGATCGGGATAGGAGTCGGAAAGCTCTGCAAGCGGGCCTGCCAGATCTCCTTCGCCTTTGAACAGTTTGACGGTCTGGGACACAAGCGGTGCGCCGTGGGTTAGACTGGGCAACAGGCTGGCGACCATGGTTTGAAACACCGAAGGTACGCCTGCCATCACATGCACATTGCCTAGAGAAAAGCCCGGCGCGATGGAGACTGGATTGTCAATCAGCGTCGCCCCGTCGGGGATACGTGCCATGCGCAGTCGCGCGGCATTCAACTCGCGCCCGGTGCTTGCATAATGTGCCGCCAACAGAGCGCGCGCATCATCGCGAATATCAATTGGTGTCTCAAAGGCCTGGGCGATACAATCGGCGGTGATGTCGTCATGGGTTGGCCCGATGCCGCCCGAGGTGAAGACATGATCAAACCCCGCCGACAACGCCTGAACCGCCGCAATTATGGCCGCAGGCTCGTCGCTGACCACACGCACTTCTTTAAGATCGATGCCCCGTTCTGTCAGTGCTTTGGCCAAATGGTTTGTATTGGCGTCCTGGGTGCGGCCAGACAGAATTTCATCGCCGATGACAAGCATGGCCGCGGTTGGATTGGGCATGGGGCTTTCCTTTTTGACAGTAAGATAACGCGCGGCGCTGCCTGAACAAGCGGAAAGCGGGTCAAGTCTCAGGTCAGATCGGCGGTCACGGAATCAAACAGGCTGTGATCGTCCATCGCACGCGCCAAGATCATCGCGCCTTCGGTGGTGGCGATCAATCGCGCAGCGGCTTGGTTTGACTGCGCGGCTGTGTGACCACCTGCAAGATAGACCGCCGCAAGCCAAGCAAGGTTGCGTTCAAAGAAAGCGCGGGTTTTGCGCGCCACAGGGCTGGGCAATTGCTCGATTTCTGCGCCAAACATGCCGCAAAGGCACATTAGCCCGTCAACCTTTAGCGCATGGGCGCAGGCATCAATATAACGGGTGACCATGGTTTTGACATCCGCATCTTCTGGCGCGCCTAAGGCCCCTAGAAACCGATCCGTGTAACGATCAGCCAACGCGGCCCCCAGATCCTCTTTGGTGGGGAAGTGATAATGCACTGAGGCTGATTTTATGCCTATTTCTGCGGCAATATCGCGGAAGCTGAACGCGTTGTAACCGCCTTGGCGCGCAACGCGTTCGGCGGTGTCGAGGATACGAGTGGCTGTTTCTGAATAAGACATGCGTTCACACCGAGTTGACTACCTATCTATAGATAGGGATTGACGATTGGATCTGCAAACGCCTACTGACTACCTATCAGTAGATAGGGAATCACTTCATGACTTTAAAAACCACTTATATCGTTGGCGGCTCTTCGGGCATGGGGCTGGAAACAGCCCAATCATTGTTGGCGCAGGGCGACCATGTGACCATCTTGGGATCATCCGCCGCTAAACTTGCCGCCGCCCGTGAAAGCTTGCAAGGCCAAGTCGAAACCCAGCAGGTCGATCTACAAAACGACACCTCTGTGGCCTCGTTGATCGTCCAGATTAACGCCCGTAGCGGCCATATCCACAAATTGGTCAACGCAGCCGGCGTGTTTGCGCCAAAACCATTCTTAGAACATGATGCGGCGGAATATGACCGCTATCACGCCTTGAACCGGTCGCTGTTTTTCATCACCCAAGCCGTGGCCGCGAATATGGTGAACCATGGTGGTGGCGCGATTGTCACGATCGGCTCTATGTGGGCCAAACAGGCGATCAAAGCGACGCCCAGCTCTGCCTATTCGATGGCCAAAGCCGGTCTGCACGCAATGACGCAGCATCTGGCCATGGAATTGGGGGATCACGGCATTCGGGTGAACGCTGTTTCACCGGCCATTGTGGTGACACCTATTTTTGGCTCATTCATTGATGCCGATAAGATCGAAGACACTTTGACCAGCAATTTTGACGCTTTTCATCCGGTTGGACGGGTTGGACGCCCGGCAGACATCGCAAAAACCGTTGTGCATTTATTGTCCGAGGACAGCGCCTGGGTCACGGGTGCGATATGGGATGTGGACGGCGGTGTGATGGCTGGCCGCAACTAGCACTTTGACAATGGCGGGGGCTGCGTTAGGCAGGGGCATGAAATTTTCACAGCCCCTGATCCCCGCCACATTATTGCGTCGTTACAAACGGTTTTTGGCAGATGCGCTGCTGGACGACGGCACCGAGGTCACCGCCCATTGCGCCAACCCCGGATCAATGATGGGGCTGAAGGATGACGGGTTGCGGATTTGGCTGGAGCCCAACGACGACCCCAAGAAAAAGCTAAAATATGGCTGGCGCCTTGTCGATCATCAGAATGGGCACATGACCGGCGTGGATACGTCGGTGCCAAACCGCGCCTTGCGTGCTGCCTTGATGGCGCATGAAGTACCAGAGCTTGCGGATTACGTAACGGTACGCCCCGAGGTGAAATACGGACAAAACAGCCGCATCGATTTTCTGCTGACCGATACCGACAAGCCTGACCTATATGTCGAGGTGAAAAGCGTAACGTTGCTGCGCACCCCAACCATGGCGGAATTCCCCGACAGCGTGACGACCCGCGGCACCAAACATTTGGCGGAACTAACCGAAATGGTGCGCCAAGGGCACCGCGCTTTGATGTTTTATTTGGTGCAACGCACCGACGCCGAATTTGTAACCCTTGCCGATGATATCGACCCGACTTATGCCACCGCTTTTGACCAAGCTGTCGATGCGGGCGTCGAAGTCATGGCCTATGATTGTCAGATATCCCCAGAAGAAATTTCACTGGGAAAGCCCTTGCCGTTCCGTCGCTGATGCGACCACTGGTTTCTTTGGCAAAAGCACCTTAAATAAGACGCAACATTGAATAAACGGAGCGATCCAAATGATTGGCAAAGCAAGCCAAACCCGGGACGGGATCAGACTTTATCAGGATGCCGATTTTGAGGGCATGCGCAAAGCTGGCGCGGTAACAGCGCGCATTCTTGATGAAATCGCTGAACATGTATTCCCCGGCCAGACCACGGCCGAAATTGACCGGATCATCACCGCAAAAGTCACCGAATATGGCACGACCTCGGCCACTATTGGCTATAAGGGTTATGAACACGCCAGCTGTATTTCGGTAAACCATGTGGTGTGCCACGGCATTCCAGGCGACAAAAAGCTGAAAGACGGCGATATTTTGAACATCGATGTGACGGTGATTTTAGATGGTTGGTTTGGCGATTCCAGCCGCATGTATGTGGCCGGAAAGCTGTCGCGCAAATCGGAACGATTGATTCAAGTGACCCACGATGCGCTGATGAAGGGCATCGAGGCGGTTAAACCGGGCAATACCTTTGGCGATATTGGCCATGCGATTCAGACCTATGCCGAAAGCCACCGCATGAGCATTGTGCGTGATTTTTGTGGCCATGGGTTGGGGCAGGTGTTTCACGCGCCGCCCAATGTTTTGCACTATGGGCGTCCGGGCACCGGGCCTACCCTTGAAGAAGGCATGTTCTTTACCATCGAGCCGATGGTCAATCTGGGGCGGCCTGAAACCAAGGTTTTGGCGGATGATTGGACAGCGGTTACGCGAGACAAATCGCTGTCGGCGCAATTTGAGCACTCGATTGGTGTGACGGGTTCTGGGTATGATATCTTTACCCTGTCGCCAACCGGGAAATTCCACCCCACCTATGCTTAATAATTTGGGGCGCTTGACCAAAGCGCCCCAGTTGCATTTGCCTAGCTAAAACGCACCGCGCGGCGATATAAATGCCAGGTCGCATGCCCGAGCCAGGGCAAGACCAATACCAACCCCAAGAACAGCGGCAGCGTTGCCAAAGCCAAGAGCACGGCGACGCAGATGCCCCAGCTGATGATCACCACAGGATTGGTGCGCGCGACGCTGACAGAGGTGACCACCGCAATGGGAAGGCCCACCGGGCGATCAATCAACATTGGAAAGCTGATGGCGGCAACGACCAGCACCACCGCAGCAAACACCGCGCCTATCGCCATGCCCATCGCAATCATTGACCACCCAGAAGATGTGGTGAGTACGGCGGTCACAAAGCTGGCAGTGCTTTCAGGCATCGCGGGGCCAAGCGTGACAGAATAGACCGCAAAGGCCGCCGCCATCCACAGCATGAACCAGACCAAAAGAAACATGCCCAGCACCATGACTGGTCCCACGACCCGACTGCGCAGGGCCTTGATGGCAGAGCCCCAACTGGCCTGACCTGTTTCTTCGTTTTGACGGCTGATTTCATACATGCCAATCGAGGCAACCGGCCCCAAAAGCGCAAACCCAGCCGCCAGAGGAAAGAGCATTGGCAACAGGGCCTGCTCGAAGGCCAAAAAGGCCAGAGCAAATCCGATCATCGGATAGACAATCACCAGCGCCAACACATCACTGCGAAAACGCATCACGTCTTTCCATCCCAATGCGAGGGCGGCGCGGATATCTGACATATGCAGAGTTTGTGCATGGGGAACTGCATCGGGCTGACTGCCCAGATGCGTGGCCACTTCGCTGGCAGTCTTTCCCGCACCCCCAAGAGCCTTTGCGCCCCAAGACAGTGGATTTCCAATCGTTTGAACCATGAGTGCCTCCTTGCTAAAAACGCAAGCCGCATCCTCGATATGCCTGTCCAGCCCGAAGGCATCTTTGTATTTGGACCAGAGTGTCATAGCGGGCCTGTGGCCAGCAACATGCGATCAGCTTAGCACAGATTGGGCGATTTTCGTTCAAATCGCATAAAACAGTTGTGACTGAGGCTGAAAGAAGCCCCGGTGAAGGGGGGTGCGCCACAGTTAAAAAACTCTCATTTTGCGCTGGACCAGGGCGTAAAATGCGCTTACATACGGCAGCGTATGTTTCTTATTCAGAGGCCATAATGCGCATGATCACGGCTGGGCCATTGCCCGCAAAAGCCTTTCTAAAAACCCTGGAGTCAGATCCGCAAAATTACGTCGACTGTTATGCGACTCGGATTGGCAAACCGGTGTCATTGGAAGAGCTTATTTCGGCGCTCTTCAACACCCTGCCCTTTCGCATCGAACGCCACATTTTGCGGGTGTTTGCACGGCAATCAACCGCGGATAAAGAAGTCGCAGATCTGGCAAAAGGCACGGCCAATCACTTTGCCATGTGGCAAGTTTTGCAGCGCAATGAAACACAGGTGCTGATGCGCGTCGGGCCGGGGCCGATACACACCTGGATGATGGTCAAAACAGATGGTGCCGGGACCGATTTGTTTTTTGGGTCGGCGGTGACCACGCGGCGCGGCAAGGATGGCAAAGCCAAAGGCAAGGGCGTGTTATTTTGGTCTTTGCATTGGTTTCACAAACTTTATTCGCGCGTTTTGCTGGGGTCTGCCCGGCGGCGACTGTTATAGCGGGCCTAAGACTGGTCGGCTGCTAGAAAAGTCACATGAGTGTCGCCGTATTTGCGTTGATCCAGCAGGGTGAACCCATCTGGGGCAATCTGCGGTGCGTTTTCTTCAAAAACCACCAAAGCCCCCGGCGCAATCCAGCCACCATTCTGGGCCGCCAACAAGGCTTTGGTGCCTAGGTTTTTACCATAGGGTGGATCAAGAAAAACAAGATCATAGGGCGCGTCTGTGTTGCGTGGCAGGCGCGTGGCGTCACGGGCGATGGTTGTGCACTGTGATTTCGCGCCGGTGATCTGGATGTTTTGCCGGATCAGGCTTTGCGATTTGCGCCCGTCATCGACCAGACAGACATGCGCCGCACCGCGCGACAGGGCTTCAAGGCCCAGCGCGCCCGTGCCCGCAAATAGATCAAGCACCCTGGCGTCGCTGATCGGGTCGCCAAACTTGCCGCCCATCAGGACATTGAACAGGCTTTCGCGCACCCGGTCCGTTGTCGGGCGCAGATGCGCGCCAGCATCACCTTTGCCCACAGATGCCAAAGCTTTTCCGCGAAAATCGCCAGCAATAATCCTCATGCTTTCAACAGAGCCTTCATATCGGTCTCAGGGTTGGTCAACGCCTCAGGATCTGGCGATTTACCTGCTTCGATCAAGCGTTTACCGACCATGTAATCACGTGGCGCATTCATGGCATCAACGGCCAGCAAATTGGTGCCTTTGTAGTACCAGAATGACGTTGACGCCGCGGTGCCTGCGCGGATCACCACCTGGTCATAGCCGGTGTTTAGGCCCGCGATCTGTAGTTTTACATCGTATTGATCTGACCAGAACCAAGGCTTGGCCACATAATCTTTGGCCGCACCAAGAAGGTTTTCGGCCACAACCTCGGCTTGGTCAATGGCATTTGGCACACTTTCCAGCCGGATGCGCTTGCCACGATACGGAAAAGACGCGCAATCACCGGCCGCCCAGATATGCGGTTTATTTGTGCGACCCTGTGCATCGGTCTTGATGCCATTATCCAAAACAACGCCCGCTTTCTCGGCCAATTTCGTTTCTGGGGTAATGCCCACGCCGACGATCACAAAGTCGGTTTCGAGCGCGGAACCGTCGGACAATTCGGCCCCGGTAACATGGGTGTCGCCGGTCAGACGAGACAAGCCAGTGCCCTCGCGGATCGTCACACCCTGTGCGCTGTGCAATGCGCGAAAATAATCCGAGGTTTCCGGCGCGGCCACCCGTTGCAGGATCCGCTCTGACATCTCGACCAATGTCACGTCCAAGCCTTTTTTCGTGGCAACCGCGGCGGCTTCTAGGCCGATATACCCCCCCCCGACGATCAACAAGCGTTTTCCGGGTTGAAAATAGGGGCTCATCGCGTCGACATCTGCCAGATCGCGTACTGTGAATACACCGTTGAGCGCGCCGCCAATTGATGCGGGCAGTCGCCGAGGCGCGGACCCGGTGGTCAGCACCAATTCGTCATAGGACAATGTCTCTTGGCCCAGCGCTACGGTTTGCGCGTCAGGATCAATCGCGGAAACAGCCGTTCCAAGGCGCAGGGTGATATTTTGTTCGGCATAAAAATTTTCTGGCCGCAGATAAAGCCGCTCGAGGTCCATTTCCCCCAGAAGGTATTTCTTGGACAACGGTGGGCGCTGGTAAGGTGGCGCGGTTTCGGCCCCGATCAGCGTGATGTCACCGTCAAATCCACTGTTGCGCAGCTTAACGACCAATGAAGACCCGGCTTGACCCGCGCCGATAACAAGAATGTGGCTCATAGCTGCTCCGTTTAACATTGCCGAATTGTTTGCAGACCCTATATCTTTGGTCAGTCATAATACAATCACGGAGACGCGCGTAATGACAATTTCTATTGGGGCATCCCTTCCAGAGGCAACGTTATCTAAAATGGGCGCTGAAGGCCCGGAAACCGTATCGTTGTCCAGCCTGACCAGTGGCCGCAAGGTTGTGCTGTTTGGCTTGCCCGGGGCCTTCACCGGCACATGCTCTACTGCGCATGTGCCCAGCTTTATGCGCTCTGCCGAGGCGCTGAAGGCAAAGGGTGTTGATGACATTATTTGTGTGGCGGTTAACGACCCATTTGTAATGGCGGCATGGGAAAAAGACACAGGGGCCGGCGCGGCCGGGATCACAATGTTGGCGGACGCCAGCAGCGAGTTGACCAAAGCCATTGGCATGGATTTCAGTGTACCGCCAATTGGATTTCAGGACCGATCTAAGCGCTATGCGTTGTTGGCAGAGGACGGCAAAGTCAAGGTTTTGAACCTGGATGAAGAGGCAGGCGTTTGCAACCTGTCATCGGGTGAAACAATGTTGGAAGCTGTCTAATTCTGACTTAGGCGAAAGTCGCGTGGCGGGCTGGATTTCCAGCCCGTTTTCTGCGGCCTAGGCCAAGCTGTCCATTTTGCGGGCCAATTTGACATCTAATGCAGAGAGTCCGTCCACATCGTGGGTCGTCAAAACCACATCTATACGATTGTAAACATTAAACCATTCTGGGTGGTGGTTCCATTTTTCGGCCCACAGTGCCACCCGTGTCATCCAGCCGAAGGCCTCGACAAATGACGAAAATTTATAGGATTTCTTAAGCGCATCGCGTTCCGTCATCATGACCCAACCCGTGTCATAAAGCGGGCCCAATATGGCATCTCTGGCGGCATCGCTGAGTTTCTCGGTCATTCGTGATCCTCCTGCTTATCGGTGCGAAAAGGTCCGTAAGAGGTCAGGATCTCGATCTCTTCCGCAACGGCTTCGCGTTCGGCCACCAAATACTGCGCCACGGCGTCCGAAAACCCCTGATCCGCCATCCAATGCAACGAATGAGTTGTGACTGGCAAATAGCCCCGCGCAAGCTTGTGTTCGCCCTGCGCTCCGGCCTCGACCCGCAGCAAACCATGGTTGATGGCCCACTCTATGGCCTGATAATAGCATATTTCGAAATGCAGGCAGGGGTGATCTTGTAAACAGCCCCAGTAGCGGCCGTAAAGCGTGTCGCGGCCAATCACATTCAGCGCCCCGGCAACGGGCGATCCATCATCTTCGGCCATGATCAACAAGATGTCGTCGCGCAGCTGGTCATGCGCGATCTCAAAGAAAGCACGCGTCAGATAGGGCGTGCCCCATTTGCGACTGCCCGTGTCCTGATAAAACGCCCAGATGGCATCCCAGTGATGCGGTTGAATTTGATCCCCGGAATAGGTGCGAATTTGGCCACCAAAACCCTGCGCACGGGCGCGTTCTTTACGAATGTTCTTGCGTTTGCGCGCGCTGAGGCTGGCTAGAAATCCCGCAAAATCCGGGTAGGTGTCATTGAGCCAGTGAAATTGCTGCCCCGTGCGGTGCAACAGGCCCATGGTTTGGCCGATTTTGACCTCGGCAGAGGTGCAAAATGTGGTGTGAAACGAACTGAGCTGGTTCTTCTGGGCGATCTGTATGGCCCCCTGCAATAGGGCGGCTTGACCAATGTCTTCGTGGCCGGGTTTGGTCAGAAACCGCCGGCCGCTGACCGGTGTAAAGGGCACTGCCAACTGTAATTTTGGGTAGTAGCGCCCACCCGCGTTTTCATAGGCATGCGCCCAATTGTGATCAAACACATATTCGCCTTGGCTATGCCCTTTGGCATAGAGCGGTGCCGCAGCAATCATATCACCGGCGGCATGTGCGGTCACGTATTGCGGTTGCCATCCAGTGCCCGGCCCGACTGAACCACTGTCTTCCAGAGCGGCCAGAAAGCGATGGGAGGTAAAGGGATCATTGGCGCGCCCACCATCGCGACATTCAGGGGCGGCGCAGGCATCCCAATCTGCGGCCTGCAGTGTGGAAAGTGACTCATGTATTTGAATTTCAATGGCGGTTTCGGTCATGTGGTTCCCCTGCCCCGCCATATTTGGTGCTGTGTGGCCGTCAATCAAGCAGGATGCACCGGCAATTTCGGCAAATACTGTTCAAACGTAATGTTTTGCGCGATTTTACGAGCCTCTGCCTCAATTTCAGCTGAGGTCACGGTCCAACACAGGATATCGGCACCATTGGATTTGAGCTCCGCCACCCTCTCGCGGCTTAGATCCTGAACTTGGTGGCTGATGAAACTTGCCTGTACGCGCTCGTAATCTGGGATGTTGCGCAGATGATCACAGGTTTTTGGCGCAACTGAAGACCAATCCGTATGCGCGAATGCACCGGTCACGAGGCCACGTGTCACTTGCGGGCACAGCGCGGCCATTTTGGCGACGGAATGTGGATTAAATGACATCACCGCAACTGGCCCCTGGTAGGCTTCAAGCAGCATCGCAGTGGCGGTTTCAAGCGGCCCGATATTGCGGCCAAGGTGCCCGTCTTGATCCTTGAGTTCGATCAACAGCGGCACTTGTCCGGCCACAAGGTCCAGAATCTCTTGCAGGTTTGGAATGCCTTCATCTGTGCCAATCAGAGAAATCTCTGCCAGCTCGGCGGCGCTGCGGTTTGCCACCAGCCCATCGGCCCGCGCAAGGCGAGACAGGTCATAATCGTGAAACACCATCGCCTGCGCGTCTTTTGACATTTGCAGATCGATTTCGATGCCATAGCCGGCCTGTATTGCCGCGCGGATCGCCGCGCGGCTGTTTTCGGGACGCCCACCAGCCACATCGTGTAAGGCACGGTGGGCCAAAGGTATCTTTAGAAAACTTGGGTCAAGCGGGGTCATTTAATTTGGAAGATCCCGTCGATTTCCACGGCAACTCCAAACGGCAGCGACGCCGCTGACACTGCAGAGCGCGCGTGACGCCCCGCGTCTCCCAATGCTTCGGCCAAGAAATCAGATGCCCCATTGACCACTTTGGGCTGTTCGGTGAAATCTGCAGTGGAATTCACAAATGCGGTGAGCTTCACCACACGCACCAAACGGTCTAGGTCACCACCACATGCGGCTTTGACCTGCGCCAATAGTGCGATGGCACAGGTTTGCGCCGCTGCGGCACCGGCCTCGACATCGATATCGGTGCCAAGTTTGCCGGTGATCAGCCCATCAGGGCCTGACGCAATTTGTCCGGACACATGCAGCATGTCGCCCGCCAAAACATAGGGCACATAGTTTGCCGCAGGTGCTGGGGCATCGGGCAATGTGACGCCCATTTCCGCAAGCTTTGCTTCGAATCCGCTCATAACTATCCTCCTTTAAGATGTTGCCCGCAAGCTAAGCGCCGCGGGCAACAATGAGAAGTCAAAAGAACGCCAATTCTAACTTTCGCGGAAGGCCTTGGTGAGGTAATCGGTGAAGGGTTTCACCAGATAGGCCAAAGGCGTGCGGTCGTCGGTTTTCAGGAAGGATTCCACCGGCATGCCGGGGATCAAAACCAGATTGTCTGGAAGCTTTTCCAGCTCTCCGTCATTCATCAGGACTTCGGCGCGATAATAACTAAGGCCTGTGCCTTCTTCGACAAAAATATCAGCGGAAACCTGACTGATCTTACCAAACAATTCTGGGGTTTTGCGCTGATCAAAGGTCGAGAATCTGAGTGTAACATCCTGGCCAACATGAACCTGCTCGATGTGTATCGGTGCAACCTGGGCTGCGATGACCAAGGGACGATCTTGGGGCACCAAATAAAGCAGCGGTTCAGCCGCGCGTATAACGGATTTTTCGGCATAAACCGTCATGCCATAAACAATTCCCGATACAGGTGCGCGGATATCCAATCGATCCAATTGGGAGCGCAGCGCATTGCGTTGTTCTAGAATTTCCAGCTCTCTGAATTGAATGTCACGCAAGTCTTCGATGGCTTCTTCACGACGTATGGTTTCATTTTTCAGAATCTGGAGGTCAATTTCAGTCATGCGTCCCAAGGCTTGCGCGCGTGAGGCTTCCATTTCACCGATGCGGCCTAAAAGCCGTGCTTCTTCACGTTGCAAAGTCAGCACTTTGCCAGCCTGAGCCAAACCTCGTTCCAGCAAGGATTTCTGTCCTTCCAGCTCTTCACCAAGCAACTGAAGCTGACGTTCCAGCGCGGCTTTCTGCGCTTCTACGCCGCGTACCTGATCACCGATTTGTGTTTTGCGCTTACCAAGCTGTTCCTCTTCGCGCGACACAGAGTTTTGACGTGCATGAAACAACCGCGTTTGCCCGGTCATCAAATCCTGAATATCAGCATTGCTTTGGGCCACCTGCAAAAGCTCTGCCGGGAATGAAATGCTTGTCAGATTGTCGCGTTCTGCTTCTAGTCGGCCGCGACGTGCCATGAATTCAAAAAGCTGACCTTCGAGGATTGTAATGTCAGAGATGATGATGGTTTCATCCAAACTGACAAGCACGTCACCCGCGGCCACAGTGTCACCTTCGTCAACGTGGATCTTGGCAACGATGCCCCCATCCAAATGCTGAACAACTTGCCGATTGCGGTCAACTTCGATTCGGCCAGAGGCAATAATCGCACCAGAAATCTGGGTGAATGCCGCCCAACTGCCAAACCCGCCCACCAGGGCAAGCAACGCCAGAAAGCCCAACACCAAAAACGTACGTGGAGAGATCGATTTTTGCTGAGCCATTACTGAACGCCTCCAGCGGTTTGAGACTTGTTAATTTCATTGTGGTTCACAACCACTTTTTTCAGCACTTCGTCACGTGGGCCAAAGGCTTTCACGCTGCCGTTTTCCAGCATCAAGAGCAAATCACATTCGCGAATGGCCGCGGGGCGGTGCGCCATAATAATCACCGACTTCTGCGCCGCTTTCATATGGCGAATGGCCTTATTAAGGGCCTCGGCCCCCATATTATCCAGGTTAGAGTTGGGTTCATCCAGCACCAGCAATACCGGATCGGAATACAAAGCGCGCGCAAGGCCAATCCGTTGGATCTGCCCACCTGACAAGCGACCCGTGGTGGCAGAAACAGGTGTTTCATAGCCATCAGGCAGCTTTAAGATCATATCATGAGCATCCGCCTTGCGGGCCGCCTGTACGATCTTTGCAGCATCTGGATTTGGCGACAAACGCGCAATGTTTTCAGCAATGGTGCCTTCAAACAACTGCACCCGTTGCGGTAAATAGCCAATATAGTTGCCCAAATCAGAGGGCTCGTATTGTTCCAAAGCAGCGCTGTCCAACCGCACTTTGCCGCCTGCCGGCTGCCATGAACCAGTGATCGCGCGCGCCAATGTTGACTTACCAGCGCCTGACGGGCCGATGACGCCCAGGGCCTGACCTGGCTTGATTGAAAAGTTCACCATGCGCAGAGATGCGGTGGATTGGCCGGGCGGGATGATGGTCATGGATTGCACATCCAGCTTGGCGCGTGGCACCGGCAGCTTGGTGCGCGGCGGATCTTTGGGCGCAGCAGTAAGCAGATGCGCCAGGTTCCACCACCCACGCTGGGCGCGTTGGATCATCGACCATTGGCCGATTGCCATCTCGATGGGTGCCAAGGCCCGACCAAGCAG
Source organism: Cognatishimia sp. WU-CL00825 (assembly GCF_040364665.1). Classification (NCBI taxonomy): domain Bacteria; kingdom Pseudomonadati; phylum Pseudomonadota; class Alphaproteobacteria; order Rhodobacterales; family Paracoccaceae; genus Cognatishimia; species Cognatishimia sp. WU-CL00825. The sequence goes on along the minus strand of NZ_BAABWX010000002.1, from coordinate 123,829 downwards.
GATAGAGCCAGCGATCATTGCACCGGGCGACAGGTGGCCCAAAAGCGAAAGATAAGCCCCAAGACCCAGCATCGCGGATTGTAAGAACAAACGGAATGTTTTTGTGAGCGAGCCAAAGCCACTGCCAACATCCGTGGCGGCAAGCTGTTCGTGCATAGATTTGCCACGCGCCACTTGCCAGCGTTCAAAGGCATTGCCCTGCATACCAAGGCTTTGCACCATTTCCGACTCAGAGCGCAGTTGTTCACCAAGAATAGATGCGCGATGGGTGCTCATGTTGGCCTGAGTCAACGGGCCACTGGAAAAGCTTTGGTTCATGAATGACATCAGAACCAAAATCAAGCCGCCGGAAATCGCCAAATAGCCCAGCCAAGGGTGGAAAATGCTGATGCCGATCAAAAAGACCGGCGTCCAAGGCAAATCAAAAAATGCATTGGGTGCCGGTGAAGAAATGAACCGCTGGATGGCTTCAAGATCCGCCATGCCGGTCTGGGCATATTCATCATTGCCTTTGGAGGAACGGGCGACAACCGCGTCAAAAACCCGTTTGTCCAAGCGAGACTGAAACCGGGCCCCAATGCGCGACAACACACGCGATCGCGTGAAATCAAGAATTCCCATAACCCCGTATAAAAAGGCCACCAAAAGGGTAAGCGCTATTAAGGTTTCAACAGATCGGCTGCTAAGCACCCGGTCATAGACCTGCAACATATAAAGCGGGCCAGTCAGCATCAGCAGGTTTGCAAATGCGCTGAAAATAGCCACGGCCCAGTAAAGTGCCCGGCTTTCACGGCGTGCGGCGCGTAATTCCGCCAGTCCTGTACGTACTTGATCGTTATTCATATTCATTTTGCCAAGATATTTCTTTGCTACACCCAAAGGAATGGGCAATTTTTGGCCTGTTACTCATCTGCCACATCGCTTTATGAAATCAAAGCTGGGTGTGTTTATTTCGAACCTGTAAACTAAATGAAACCTGCCTGATTCAGATTGAGACAACCTGTGACTTCGTTAACCCGATTTTTGCCGCGCCGCCATGGCCGGACTGCTATATTGTTGCTTGGCCTTAGCATGATTGCCGCCTGCGCGGCAAATGATAGAACCGTGTCTTCAGCAGAGATTTATGACCCAAATGAAACAACCAATCGCAAAATACACGCGTTAAACTTAAAAATTGATAAGGTTGTATTTCGCCCAGTGTCCAATGGCTATGGTGAAATTGTGCATGAAGATGCGCGTTTGATGGTTTCAAATTTTGCCGATCACCTGTCTTTGCCAGCAGATATCGTGAATAACGTGCTGCAAGGCGACCTAAAAGGGGCCGGTGCCAACAGTTTTCGACTGGTGTTTAACACGTTATTTGGCTTTGGAGGCATCGTTGATCCATCAGAAGCCATCCATATGCCCCGCCGCGAAACCGATTTTGGTGAAACATTTCATGTCTGGGGTGCTGGCGAGGGGGCCTATGTAGAGCTACCGCTTTTGGGGCCTTCAAATACGCGCGACGCCGTTGGCACAGTTCTGGATTTCACCCTAGACCCGGTGTCTGCATTGCTGCCTAGCCCAGAAAAGTTTGTTGGAACTGCCGCAAATGTTGCCGATCGCATGGGGGATCGCTATGAATTGCGTACAACAATTGACTCTATTTTATACGAAAGCGCCGATAGTTACGCGCAGGCACGGATTCTTTACTTGCAAAACCGTCGCCATGAGCTTGGTGTAGACAGCGAAGACGCCTATCTGGACCCCTATGATGATCCCTATGCGGAGTTTGAATAAGCAATGAAACGTCGTGGTTTTTTAGCTGCATTGGCAGCAACAACTTTGGTGCCAATGCAGGCTTTGGCTTTGACAAGCGGTCAGGCCGAGGTTTTGGTGGGCAAACTGGTGGGCGACATCAACAATGTCATCGCGTCCGGCAAATCCCTTTCTGGCATGACCAAAGACTTTGAACGGATTTTCAAGCGGTATGGTGATGTGCGCATTATCGCACGTTCGGCATTGGGCGCGGACGCCCGCCGCATGAGCGGTGCACAAGAGCGCGCCTATATCAGTGCGTTCACCGGTTACATTTCGCGCAAATATGGCAAGCGGTTTAACGAGTTTGTGGGCGGGCGCATTCAAGTGAATGGCGCACGTAAGGTCAAAAGCTTTTATGAGGTGCAGGGCACTGCGCATCTGAAGGGTGAGTCACCTTTTGAGCTGAATTTTCTGGTGTCTGACAGGTCCGGAAAAAATCTGTTTTTTGATATGGTCATCGAGGGCATCAGCTTGCGCCTGACCGAGAAAAGCGAAATCGGGGCCATGTTGGATAAACGGCGCGGCAATATCGATGCTTTGATCACGGATCTAAAGCGCGCAGGCTAGGCGCAAACGCACCATGACATAAGCAAGCAAAACCAGACCTCCGGGTCTGGTTTTTTGTTTTCAACACTTAGATAATTGGTAGACCGATGCAGACCTTGGATTTAGTGGCCAATCGACTTTGAAAAGAAGTTCACTATGATCACGCCGGTGATAATGAACCCCAGCCCTACAATCGCGGCCAGATCCAAACTTTGCTGAAACCATATCCACGCCACACCTGCAATCAGCACGATGCCCAAACCTGACCAGATTGCATAGACAATGCCAGTTGGCATCACCCTTAGTGGAAAAGACAAAAGGTAGAAAGCCAGCGCATAACCTCCGATGGTGATCACCGTGGGCAGCAGACGCGTGAAACTTTCGGAACGCGCCAAGGCGGTGGTGGCCACAACTTCGGCAAGCACGGCGGCTGCGAGCAACAGATAAGTGGTTGACGGTGTCATGGCTGAAATCCAAATCTAAGAGAGGGCTGCGCAGGCAGTTGGGGGCGGTGGCACAAGCCTAATTCACCCCTAAAAGGCCCTTGAGCAACTGTTCCAAAACATTTTCACGGTTATTTGGCTGCGCTTCGGGCAAAGGTGTGGGTTTCTGTTTGGGCACAAAATCCGGCAGGGGTCGTGGGGTCATGCCTTCGGTGACCCGGCTCATGACCTGGTGCCAGATTTCAGCTGGCAAGCCGCCGCCGGTGACACCGCTGAGCGGCGTGTTGTCATCATAACCCATCCAAACGCCGACCACATAATCCGCCGTAAATCCAATAAACCAAGCGTCTTTGGCCGCCGAGGTGGTTCCGGTTTTGCCCGCCACTTCCCAACCGGGCAGTTTGGCGCGCCCACCGGTGCCTTCGGACACTACTTTTTGCATCATATAAACCAGTTCACGTGCGGCCCCGTCGCTGATCACCCTTTCGCCGATGCCCCCGCCAGAGCCCATCAGTGGCTCTGAGTCGCCCTGAAGGCGCAATTGGATCAGACCATAAGGCGTGACCGAGGACCCGCCATTCAGGATGCCCGCATAGGCCCCTGTCATTTCCAACAGCGAAGATTCAGACGCCCCAAGCGCCAAAGCTGGCGTGTCTTTGAGGTCGCTGGCGATGCCAAAATCACCCGCGACTTTGCGCACATTATCGCGCCCAACCGCTTCAGAAATTTTTACCGCAGGCACATTCAACGAGTTTTGCAGCGCCCATTCCAAAGACACATTGCCATAATGCTTGTTGGTATAATTGCGCGGGCACCATTCGCCAGAGCCGGGGATATTCAAACAATAAGGCGCATCCAGCACGGTATCGATGTGCGAATAGCCAAGCTCCAGAGCGGTGGCATAGACAAAGGGCTTAAAGGCTGATCCGGTTTGGCGTTTGGCCTGCACCGCGCGGTTGAAGGCACCGGACACTTTGGTTTTGCGCCCCCCAACCATGGCGCGCACGGCCCCGTCTGCGGACATCACCACAATTGCGGCCTCGGCCTTGGAGCCTTCGCGCACCTTGTTTTCAAACACCCATTTCAGCCCCTCTTCGGTGGCCACTTGGATGCGCTGATCAAGCGTGGTGCTGATAATCACATCTTCGGTGGTGTTTTTGGTAAAGAACTCCGGGCCCGTCGACATGACCCAATCGGCAAAATAGCCGCCGGATTTGGCCTGGGCGGCCTCAGATAAGGTGGCCGGGTTTTGTTGCCATTTGGCCGTGTCGGCATCTGACAAGAAATCTTGGTCATTCATCAGCCGCAGCACAGTTGCCGCACGGTCTTGGGACCGTTTCAGATTACTGGTGGGTGACAATGTGCTGGGAGCGGTCAAAAGCCCGGCAATCATTGCGCCTTCGGCCGGGTTCAGCTGGCCAGCGTTTTTGCCAAAATAGCGTTGTGCGGCAGCTTCGGCCCCATAGGCTCCGCCGCCCATATAGGCACGGTTCAGATAGATCGAAAGAATTTCATCTTTGGAATACTTTGCCTCCATCGCCATGGCATAGATGGCTTCTTTGATTTTGCGCGCCATAGAGCCACGACGGCAATCAGCGACATAGGCGGCTTCGGAGTCCCATTGGTCTTTGTCAAAAGCCACCCCAAGACACAGCAACTTGGCGGTTTGTTGTGTGATTGTAGAGCCACCATGGCCAGACAGCGGGCCACGGCCCTCGCGCAGGTTGATACGCACCGCCGAGGCTACACCGCGTGGGCTGACGCCAAAGTGCTTGAAGAAGCGCTTGTCTTCGGTGGCGATGACCGCGTTTTTGAGGTGTTTTGAGGTGGTTTCGGCGGTGACTGCGCCGCCAAATTGATCGCCGCGCCAGGCAAACACATCGTTTTCGCGGTCAAGCAAGGTGACAGAGCCGCGGGCGCGGCCATCGAGCAGTTCATCGACGTTGGGCAATTGCAGGTAGGTATAGCCGACCGCCAGGGCGATGATCAGGAGAATGACCGTGGATACACGCCAGGTGATCGTCCAAATCAGGCGAAGGATCCAGCGGAAGATGCCCGTGAAAAAACCGATGATGCCGCCGCGCTTTGCGGCAGACTTACGCCGAGCCGCACCCCGCACCCGTTTCTTGGCCGCCGGTTTGGCTTTGGGTTTGGTGGGTTTGGTCTTGGATTTCGTTGGGCGCGCTTTGCGCCCTGCATAGCGCTTGTCGGCCACCAAAGTGGGTTTTTTCTTTTTGGAATCACTCATGCCACATTCTGCCCGACATTTTGGTCTTTGCATCGTTTTACCCGAGCCAAAAGCAAATGTAGAGCTGATCTTACAAGTCTATGCTTTTGCGTTTCGCCTATTTTTTAATCAATGTGCTTCATTTGTGCAAAAATTGTGCGTTCTACCGCAATCACTGGGTGAAAATCAGGCGGTTTTGCTTCGATCTGCCCGTCTGAAAGGTTTTTCTGCCCCTGCACAGTCGTCACAGACCTGACGACGATACGGCATTCGAAAAGGGGATCAGGGTGAAACTGATTATTGCAACGATCAAACCGTTTAAGCTTGAGGAGGTCCGCGAGGCGCTGACCGAGATCGGCGTACGCGGGCTAATGGTCACCGAAATCAAAGGTTTTGGCGCTCAGTCAGGCCATACAGAAATATATCGCGGTGCCGAATACACCGTGAACTTTGTGCCAAAGATCAAGCTGGAGTTGGTGGTTGCCGCTTCGATGGTGGATCAGGTGGTTGAAACCATCAGCACAACTGCACGTACCGGCAAAATTGGTGACGGCAAGATCTTTGTTCTGGACGTGGCGCAAGCTGTACGTGTTCGGACCGGCGAAACGAATGAGGACGCGCTGTAAAGCGTGTCGGAAAAGGGACTTATATAATGAAACTCGCAAGCAAGATTGGTTTGGCCACCGCAATGGTCGCTTTGCCGTCGCTGGCCTTGGCCCAAGATGGTCCGGTGGCTGGCGTGAATGCCTCGACCGATACGGTCTTTATTTTGAACTCGTTGCTGTTCCTGGTTGGCGGCTTTTTGGTTTTCTGGATGGCCGCTGGTTTCGCCATGCTGGAAGCCGGCCTGGTGCGCAGCAAAAACGTCACAATGCAGCTGACAAAGAACATCGCTTTGTTCTCGCTGGCAGCGATCTTTTACTATCTGATTGGCTATAACCTGATGTACCCATTGGGCACTTGGTCTGTCGATGGCGTGCTGTCTGGCGTTTGGGGCACTGCGGCGCTTGAAGCTGTGGGTGTGACTGCAGAAGCGGCAGATGACTATTCTTATGCTTCGACCGGCTCTGACTTCTTCTTCCAGCTGATGTTCTGTGCCACCACAGCCTCTATCGTTTCCGGTACTTTGGCAGAACGCATCAAACTGTGGCCTTTCCTGATTTTCACAATCGTTCTGACCGCTGTGATCTATCCGTTGCAAGCGTCTTGGAAATGGGGCGGTGGCTTCTTGGACCAAGCAGGCTTCCTTGATTTCGCGGGTTCCACTGTTGTGCACTCTGTGGGTGGCTGGGCCGCTTTGACAGGCGCGTTGATCCTTGGACCACGTATCGGCAAATACAACAAAGAAGGCCGCACAATCCCAATTCCAGGCTCTAACCTGACATTGGCGACATTGGGTACATTCATCCTGTGGCTGGGTTGGTTTGGCTTTAACGGTGGCTCGCAGCTGGCCATGGGCACTGTTGGCGACGTGGGCGACGTATCGCGCATCTTTGCTAACACAAACACAGCTGCTGCTGGTGGTGCAATCGCCGCGCTGTTGCTGACACAGTTCATGTACAAAAAGCCTGACCTTACCATGATCTTGAACGGTGCCCTGGCGGGTCTGGTCTCTATCACTGCCGAGCCTTTGACACCAACATTGGGTTCAGCCACTTTGATCGGTGCTGTTGGCGGTGTGATCGTGGTCTTTGCGGTTCCATTCCTAGACAAGTTGAAGATCGATGACGTTGTGGGTGCAATCCCGGTTCACCTGATTGCCGGCATCTGGGGCACAATCGCGGTTGTGTTTACAAACAGCGACGCGTCCTTGGGCACACAGCTTTATTCCATCGTAGTTGTTGGCCTGTTCACTGTGGTCACCTCTGGCGCAGTCTGGTTCATCCTGAAAGCCACTATGGGCATCCGGGTTGGCGAAGAAGACGAGATCAACGGTCTGGATATGGCAGAGCTGGGTATGGAAGCTTACCCTGAGTTCTCTAAAGGCTAAGGCCTGACCGACATCAGAAGACGAAGGCCCGGGGCAATGCCTCGGGCTTTTTTGTGAGTTGGTATCAACTGAACGGAGAAGCGCTAGCTAAATTGCACCAGATCCCAAAGCGTTCCGTAAAGATCTTGGAACACGGCAACTGTGCCGTAGTCTTCGGTTTTGGGCGCTCGCACAAAAGTGACGCCTTTGGCTGAATAAGCATGGTAGTCACGCCAGAAGTCATCGGTTTTCAAAAACAAGAACACGCGGCCACCGGCCTGATCGCCGATATATTTTGCTTGATGGTCATCAGAGGCGCGCGCCAACAGAATAGAGGCGTTTCCAGCGCCGCGCGGCTTGACCAATACCCAGCGCTTGTCTTGCTCGGACTGGTATTCATCTGCGACAAGTTCAAAGCCCAGCGTATTTACGTAGAAATCAATCGCCGCATCGTAGTCGCGCACCACCAGGGCGATATGGGCAAGGCGTTGGTCCATGGGAACTCCTGCTACAAGATGGCCATGATGGCGCAGGGGCACAAACGGCGCAATGGGCTGAGTGGCTGATCGGGCTCTGGATCAACGCAAAAGGGCGCCCCGAAGGACGCCCTTTGTTAGGTGGGAAAGCCCAACTTAGATGCCCGCGTCGATTATAGCTTTCGCCAATACAGGCACGGTGTCGGCGTTCAGACCCGCGATGTTCATGCGGCTGTCTCCCACCATATAGATCGCATTATCAGCGCGCAGCTTTTCAACCATGTCTGGCGTGGTGCCGATTTGGCTGAACATGCCACGGTGCTGTGCTAAAAAGCCAAAGCGATCCGAACCTGACAGGCGTTGCAATTCATCGGCCAATTGCTGGCGCAGTGCCAACATGCCGAGACGGGTTTCTTCCAGCTCTGCAGCCCAATCGGCGCGCAATTCTGGATCTGTCAGAATTGTGGTGACAACCCGTGCGCCGTGATCTGGCGGGAATGAAAAGTTTTGCCGGTTCAGGAAGTTCAGCGAGCCTTGTACCAGTTTGGTATCGGTGTTGTCATCTGAAATTGCCATCAAAATGCCGGTGCGCTCGCGGTAAACGCCGAAGTTCTTAGAGCAGCTGCCAGCAATCAGGCATTCTTTGACCGACGAGGCCACCAAACGTGTCGCCGCGGCGTCTTCTTCCAAGCCATCGCCAAAGCCCTGATAGGCAATGTCGATCATCGCAATCAGACCTTTTTCGTTGATCAGATCAACGACAGATTGCCATTGGGTCAGGTTCAGGTTCGCACCGGTGGGGTTATGACAACAGCCATGCAGCAAAACGACATCGCCTTCGCGGGCCTCTGTCAAATCCGCCAACATGCCCTCAAAATCGACCGCGCGCGTTTCGCTGTCAAAGTAGCGATAGGCGATGGTTTCGATGCCAAGATATTTCAAGATCGACACATGGTTTGGCCAGGTTGGGTTGGACACAAAAACCCGTGCCGCCGGATTGGCCATTTTGACCAGTTCAAATGCCTGACGCACTGCGCCCGTGCCGCCAGGTGTGGCCACCGCAGCAATGTTGTCGCGCGCAACGCTGTCGCTGAGCACAAGATCGATCATCGCGTTGGCGTAAGCTGGATCGCCCGCAAGGCCCACATAGCTTTTGCTGGTTTGCTCTGCCACAAGACGGCGCTCGGCCTCTTTGACAGCACGCATCACCGGGGTGACGCCCTGTGCATTCTTGTAAACGCCTACACCAAGATCAATCTTGGTGGAACGCGGATCCTCTTTGAATTTCGCCATAAGCGCGAGGATTTTATCAGCAGGTTGAGCTTTGAGATTGCTAAGCATTATGCTTCTCCGGTAGCAATTGGGACCGTCGGGAATGCACCCCATTCGGCCCAGGAACCGTCATAAAGCGCGTGATCGGACTTGCCGAACCGCTCCATGGCGAGGCAAAGGATCGCGGCAGTGACGCCGGATCCGCAGGTTGTGATGGCGGGTTTGGACAGATCGACGCCCGCAGCTTGAAAAATGCCGCGCATCTCGTCGGCAGATTTCATGGTTTGGTCGTCATTCAACAGGTCCGTATACGGCAGGCTGCGTGAATTCGGGATATGTCCGGCGCGCAGGCCCTCGCGTGGCTCTGGTGCCTCTCCTCGAAAGCGCGCGGCGGCGCGGGCATCAATAATCGAATAATCGCCCAATTTGGCCGCATGAGAGACCTGGGTCACATCCTTGACCATCGCATCGACGCGGCGAGCAAACATATGGCGGTCCCGAATGACGGGAGGTTCCGCCGTTAGTTCACGCCCTTCGGACGTCCATTTGGGCAGACCACCGTCCAAAACAGCGATGTTGTTTTGCCCCATCAATTTAAACAACCACCAAACGCGCGCGGCAGATAACAAACCCGCCCCGTCATAGACCACGATTTGATGGCCATCTCCGACACCCAAATCGCGCACCCGCGACATGAACTTTTCTATGGGAGGTGCCATATGTGGCAATTCTGACCGATGGTCTGAAATCTCATCGATGTCAAAAAACCGCGCCCCGGGAATATGGGCCTGCGCGAATTCAGCGGAGGCATCGCGGGCGCTGCCGGGTAAATACCACGACGCGTCCAAGACACGCAAATCCGGATCTTTCAGATGCGTGGCCAACCATGCGGTCGAAACAAGTGTTTTGGGATCGTCTTGAAACATCTCAGCCCCCAATTTCGGAAAACAATAATTGCCTACTATCCGAAATCGTGGGTTTCAAGGCCGTGTCGGCGCTTAGAGGTCGGAACGTTGAATTTATCGGGCTATTTTGCCAGTGTTTTGCGAATCATGGCAAAAATCGCCAACAGTGCGCCTCCGCCATCACCACCGCAAACGCTATGCCCGATCATGCGACCCAGGTCGATTCCACCTATTATCCCCGTCGCCCCAACGGCTCCCGCCAGATCAAGTGCACCAACCATTGACAATAATGTGTGCCCCAGGCCGCCCCCAAGCAGACCAGCCAAGGGATTTAGCCCAACCGTTCATACGGGAAAACCGAGCCAACGCTCCCCCAGAATGATCCGATTGTGAAAACAAAAGTCCCAAAAACGCGAAAATTTGGTCTAGTATCAAAGTAAGTCGTCGATTCGACGATGCCTTATACGAGTGCCAGGGAGTTACGAGTTGCCCCATGCTGCCAAACCAGCATGGGGTCTATTTTTGCCAAACATCTGTCCATGCCCTGGGCACCATTGGGCGACAGGGACCCTCGACTAATCCCCGTGACGCAGCAGGCGTTGCTTTTGGCGGCCCCAATCACGCTTGGCGTCGGAGGCCCGTTTGTCGTGGTTCTTTTTGCCTTTGCCGATGCCGACCTTGAGTTTCACAAAACCCTTGTGATTGAAGTACATCACCAGCGGCACAATGGTCATGCCCTTGCGCTGGGTGTCGCTCCAGAGGCGGGACAACTCGCGTTTGGACACAAGCAGTTTGCGACGGCGTCGTTCTTCGTGGCCAAACATCGCGCGCTCATAGGGCGCAATATAGCTGTTCACGAGCCAGAGTTCGCCGTCCTTCACCTCTGCATAGCTTTCAGCCACATTGGCTGAATTCTCACGTAGGGATTTCACTTCGGAACCAGACAGAATGATGCCGCACTCGATGTCATCTTCGATGGCATAGTCATAGCGCGCCCGCCGATTTTCGGCGATCACCTTATAATTCGGATCTGCGTTTTTTTTCTGTACCATAGGTGACTTCGCATACAGGGGGTAAGGTTAAGTGTCCATGCGGGTTGCGGGATGCAGATAGGGTGTCGTGTGGATTTTGCAACCCCGGGCGCTGCGCTGTTAGGCACCGTTGGTTTTGGGTATTTGGGTCAAGAACAACCTCAGAGGTAGGGTGCAAATTCCGCCACCACTTGCTCGTAGACCGCGCGTTTAAAGGGCACGATATTGGCGACAAGTTGGTCAAATGGCAGCCAGCGCCACTCGGAAAACTCTTGATGGTCCACCTCGATGTTGATTTCTTCGTCACTACCATGAAACCGAAAAAGGAACCATTTTTGTTCTTGGCCTTTGAAACGGCCTTTCCAGATCCGGGGCACTATGTCATGCGGCAGATCATAGGTGATCCAGCCTTTGGATTGGGCCAGAAAAGTCACCGATGAGGTGGCAACACCGGTTTCTTCCTTGAGCTCGCGCAGAGCCGCGGTTTGCGCATCTTCGCCCTTGTCGATGCCGCCCTGGGGCATTTGCCAGGCGGGCACTTCGCTGTCCAGGCGCTGGCCCACAAAGACTTGGTTCTGGTCGTTGAGCAGCACAATGCCAACGTTCTTGCGGTAGGGAAGCTTGGCAATCTGTTCTGGGGTCATGGGCCGGGCGCTTTGTAATGTGAGATGTGGCAAAGGAAACCGCCCCACAATTGGAGCTGTGGAGCGGTTCATTGATGCGGCTGTAATCAGTTTTGCGGACCGAGGGCTGACAGACCTTTCAGAATATCAATGGCATAAGCCAGTTGATAATCGTCTTCGCGCAGTTGGGCGGCCGCTTCGGCCTTGGCGCGATCTTCTTCGATCTGCCGGATTTCGTCTTCGGTCAGGCTGTCGTTGTTCAAGCTGCCGCGCAGATCGGCTTCGGTGCGAATGTTGCGGGCATCCTCTTCTTCTTCGGTCTGAGGACTGCGGCGCGGTTGTTCTACCACGATGTCAGGCGAAACACCCAAGGCCTGAATAGAACGACCAGACGGCGTGTAATAGCGCGCAGTGGTCAGGCGCATCGCCCCATCGCCCCGCAGCGGCATGACGGTTTGCACCGAGCCTTTGCCAAAGCTCTTGGTGCCCACCACAATCGCACGCCGGTGATCTTTGAGCGCGCCTGCAACGATTTCAGACGCTGAAGCGGAGCCACCGTTGATCAAAACAACAACGGGTTTGCCATCAATCAGGTCACCTGGCTGCGCATTATAACGCTCGCCATCCGCAGCTTCACGGCCACGTGTGGACACGATCTCACCTTTTTCAAGGAAGGCGTCAGACACACGGATGGCCTGGGTCAGCAAACCGCCTGGATTGTTGCGCAGATCCAGCACAAGACCATTGACTTTGTCGATGCCGCCGGCCGCCTGAATTTCTTTTTCGATGCCATCGCGCAGGTTCGCATAGGTCTGTTCGTTAAAGGTGGTGACCCGCATCACAACCGTATTGCCTTCGGTTCGACCGCGCACGGCGGTCAGCTTGATGGTGTCGCGAATAATAGACACATCAAAGGCCTCAGATTCCCCTTCGCGCGCAATGGTGATGATGATTTCAGACCCAACGGGGCCACGCATCATTTCAACCGCTTGATCCAATGTCAGGCCCAGAACGGTTTCGCCATTCACATGGGTGATGAAATCGCCCGCTTCGATGCCAGCCTCAGACGCAGGGGTGCCATCAATCGGCGAGACCACTTTTACAAAGCCCTCTTCCTGGGTGACTTCGATGCCCAGACCGCCAAATTCACCGCGGGTTTGCTGGCGCATTTCCGCCGCGTCCTGCGGGGCCAGATAGCTGGAGTGCGGATCAAGCGACGTCAACATGCCATTGATTGCTGCTTCGATCAGATCAGATTCATCAACCTCTTCGACATATTGCGCGCGAATGCGCTCAAAGATATCGCCGAACAAATCCAACTGTTCGTAAACGCTAGAGGTGCGGGCGTTTTCCTGAGCAATCAGCGGGCCTGCAATCTGGGTGGTGGCCAGAATACCGGCCAAAGTGCCGCCCAGCGCGGCCACGACAAATTTTTTCATCCTCATCCATCCTTGTTGGTTAGGAACCAATCCTCCGGGTTGATCGGAGTCTTGCCCTGTCTCACCTCTATATAGAGCGTTTCTGTGCGGTCCTGACCAGTGCCTTCACTGGACTGTGAAAGAATGGCACCGATTTCCGGGTCAATTCCGCCCATCAACCCCACCGGAGTGCCGCTTGGCACCACTTCGCCGACATCGCCAAACACCGTGGCCAACCCGGCCAGCACAAAAAGCAGCCCCGGCTGGGGTTCCAGCACAATCACATTGCCATAGTCAAGCAAGGGGCCGCGATAGCGCACGGTCGCCGCAGCCGGAAAAAGCACAAGCGCATTGGGCCGCGTGGCCAGCACCAAACCAGGGCGGCGCAGGCCGGCGGCGTCTGCCTCTCCGGGTCGGCGCAAAACTTGGGCCTGAACCGGCAACGGCAGCTTGCCTTTGCGGTGTGAAATATCTGGCAAGGGCGCGATGCCCTCGGGTTCAGGCGACATTTCAGTCAATCCGCTGGCAAAGCCTTCGAGCGTTTCTGTAGCGGCGATCAGCAAGGCGGTTTGCACGGGGTCTTCGGTAAATCGTTTGGGCAAATCCTGACGGTCAGAGATGGCTTTTGACAATGCAATGCGCGCTGTTTGCGCCCCATCAAGCCCATCTTGCAATGTATCTGCCGCTCCCTGTTGCAGCTCACGCAGAATATGCACCTCTTGCAGGCTGACCCGCAGTTTCGCGGCCTGAGCGTCCAACGCCGGGGTGACATCTGCCAAGATCATGCCAGCGCGGGCAGTGCCCGCAGGGCCATCCGGGTGCAGCAAAAGCGTTGGGCTGCTGTTGCCGCCCAGCGATTGCAACACGCCAAGCAATTGCGCGATGTCGTTTTCTTGTGCCTTGAGGTGCTGATCCAGTTGTTTTTCCCGGATTGCAGCGCGCCGGAGGCCTTCGCGCAGGGCTGACAAGCCCTCTTCATAGGCCTGAACGGTTTGGGTCAGCGCTTTGACGCGATTGCGCGATGTCTTTGCCTTTTGCAATGATAGAGACGCCGCTTCGAGTTTGTCTGCCGCAAGACGCGCCACGGCTGCCGCATCCGTCTGTGCGCTGGCAACAGAGCCAACACTCAGCAAAACCGACAACAGAAACGCGCTTAGTTTCATCTTTGGATCAGACTTTCACCGGTCATCTCGGCCGGTTTTTGGATGCCCATCAGATCCAGCAAGCTTGGGGCAAGATCCGCAAGACGCCCCCCGGTGCGCAGGGTTGCACCCGTGGGACCGTTGACCAGAACAACCGGCACAAGGTTTGTGGTATGGGCGGTGTGCGCGCCCCCAGAGACCGGGTCAATCATGACTTCGCAATTGCCATGGTCGGCAGTCACAATCATGCAGCCCCCTGCTTTGACAAGCGCGTCTTGAACTGCACCCAGACCTTTGTCGACGGCGGCGCAGGCGGCTTTGGCTGCCTCAAGATCCCCTGTGTGTCCCACCATATCTGGGTTGGCAAAATTGGTCACAATCAGATCATAGCCGTGTTCGATGGCCGCCACGAATTGTTCGGTTACTTCGCCAGAAGACATTTCCGGTTGCAGATCATAGGTCGCGACCTTTGGCGACTTTGGCATAAAGCGATCTTCGCCCTGCGATGGGGTTTCCTCACCGCCGTTCAAAAAGAAGGTCACATGCGGGTATTTTTCAGTTTCCGCGAGACGGAATTGGGTTTTGCCCTGTTTGGCGACCCATTCCCCCAAAGTGTTTACGATGGGTTTTTTCGGATAGGCGCTGGTCATGTAGTTTTTATGGGCATCGGAATAATCCACCATGCCCAGCATTTCGAGCTTGGGGCGTGGGCCGGTTTCAAAACCGTCAAAATCAGGCTGGCCAATCGCCGCCAGGATTTCACGCGCGCGGTCTGCGCGGAAGTTCAAGCAAAAGATGCCGTCACTGTCGTTGACACCAGCGTAATCGCCCAGAACAGTCGCTTGGATGAATTCATCGTTTTCTTTGCGCGCATAGGCGGCATTGATTGCGGTCTCGGCATCACTTTCGGTCAGACCCTTGGCATTGATCATCGCGTCATAAGCTTGGCTGACACGTTCCCAGCGATTGTCACGGTCCATTGCAAAATAACGGCCTGTGACAGTGCCGATGGTCGCGTTGGCTGGCAAACTCGCTGTCAGGGTTTCAAAATACCCAAGCGCCGAAACCGGTGCCACATCCCGCCCATCGGTGATGGCGTGCAGAACAACCGGCACGCCCAGATCGGTGATGGCTTTGGCAGCGGCAATCACATGGGTCAAGTGCCCGTGTACGCCGCCATCGGAAATCACCCCCATCAGATGCGCGGTGCCGCCCGAGGATTTCAGTTTTTGTGCAAAAGCTACAATGGCATCATTTTTGAAAAACGAGCCGTCTTCGATGGCCAGATCAATTTGCCCCAGATCCATGGCCACAACACGGCCCGCGCCGATGTTGGTATGGCCAACTTCGGAATTACCCATTTGCCCGCTTGGCAGACCCACATCTGGGCCATGGGTGATCAAGGTTGCATTCGGGCTGAGTGCCATCATGCCATCAAACACCGGAGTGTCAGCTTGCACAGGTGCATTGCCTAGGTCGGTGTCACTCAGACCCCATCCATCCAAGATGCAAAGGACAACGGGTTTGGGCGTGCTCATGTCAAAGTCTCCGGTCAAGATATGAGGCCTTCTACCGCGCTCTGTCACAGGATTGAACTGCTTTCTGAAACACTGGCAATACTGAGCAAAATTTACCTCAATCGCGCGTCGCCGCTCCGCACATCACGGCGCTCTCAGGCTGATTTGGGTGGAAAGTGGATCACCAGTGCCTGCAACAGCACCCCCACCATCAAACCATTCAGCATGTGCCACATGAAATGGGTGCCAATCCCCGTTGCGGCGCAGAGGGACAGGTCCAAACTGCGGAACATCAACGAAGTCAGAAACACCAGGCAGGCCCCAATGACATAGCCTTTTGCCGGATGCTGCCTGCGCCATGTGATGACAGAAAACGCCAACAACGCAATCAGGGCCGGCAAATATTGCAAAGACCCGTTCAGAGGGCCAACCGTATTTTCAGCTTCGGTTGTGACATCCCCAGAGGTGACCCAGAAAACACCGGCGGTGATCAAAGCCGCAATACCGGCGATCCGGGCGGTACGTACCAAATTTTCCTTTGTCGACCGATAGATTATCAAAAGCACAAAGGCGGCGACAAAACTCCAGATTGCGATCACATCGGCCCGTTCCGACCAAGGGGTCGCCATCGTGTGAAACAGAAAGGACTCGATGCCAATGGCCCCGGCCATCAGGCAGACAATTATTTCAGCCCAATCGCGCCTTGGTCGACGTATTGCAACGGTTAGCGCGAAATAGGCCGCAATTAGAAAGGCCACATTGCTAAGTGCGTTGATAGGTTCATTCCAAAAGCCAGCGGCGGTGCGTTCGCAATATAAATCAATAAATAAAACTGTTTTCATAAGCCCGTTTTGCTGTGCGCAAAAAATTATTCAAGCACAAACTGACCTAGTGTCGCCCTTCGCGCAGCCACGCACCAATCGCTAATCCCAAAAGGGCCAACAAGACCAACCAAGCCGGTAAAAGCGGGGTTTGCGAGACGTTCAGCGTTTCAAAGGCATTGCGCGGCGTCAGGCCAATCCAGCCATTCCCCGCAGCGGGCCGCCCAGAGCGTACAGTACGCAGGCTTGGCAACCCATCCGAAATGGCCATGACACCGCCACGCAACGGCCTGATGATCGGGTCCAGCACATCTCCGCTGGCAATCACCTGCGCAAACTCCTTGGGGGACGCTGGTCCAAGACCAATCACCGCCGACTGTTCACCGTTTGTCAGGCGGTAAAGCCCCATTTCCGGGCCATCATATTGGGCTTCAAATTGGCCCGGCTTGGTTTCAATCAGCGGCAATTCCGCTTTGCTACCGTCCGGTGCCTCGATGGTGACCTGCCCCACATCAGGGGTCAAAGAGCGGCGAATGATGCGCATTTTTTGACCGTTGGCCTCGGCCCAAAGCGCTTCTTCTTCGAGGTCCGGTTCGCCCATCATCCAATGGGCCAGGCGACGCAGCAATTCCAACTGGGGTCCGCCACCGTCATATCCCCGCGCCCACAGCCAGGCTTGATCAGATGCCAAAAGCGCCACCCGGCCCTCTTGATAACGGCTAAGAACCAAGAGCGGTCGCTCACCTGCGCCTGTCATCACCGTGTGCCCAGTATCGGGCACAACATCCACCAAACGCAGCCACTGGCCCCATTGGCCAATGCCTGGCAGCCCCGCCGTCACCGGGTGTCGCGCACCAACCTCGCTGATTTCAGGAACAAAAGACTGATCAATCACCAGAGCAGTTGGCCCGGCAGGCAGAATCTCAGACAGGGGCGAGCGATAGAGGCTGTCGGCACTAGCAAAATCTGGTCCTGCCGCCACCAATACAGCCCCGCCATTGGCGACATAATCCACCACGTTATCCAGATAGATCGAGGGCAGGATACCCCGGCGCTTGTAGCGATCAAAAATAATCAGATCAAAATCATCGATCTTATCCAAGAACAATTCGCGGGTTGGAAAAGCGATCAGCGAAAGCTCGTCTACGGGCACCCCGTCTTGTTTGGTTGGCGGGCGCAAAATCGTGAAATGCACCAGATCCACCGAGCTGTCAGATTTCAGCAAATTGCGCCACGTGCGGCCACCCGGATGCGGTTCTCCGCTGACCAACAGCACCCGCAGGCGGTCGCGCACACCGTTGATCTGCACTATGGCCGTGTTGTTGCGATCTGTCAGCTCTGACCCCGCTGCTGGCACCGAGAATTGCAACACATTGCGCCCGCCATGCGGCAGCGTCACCGGCACCTCCATGTCAATTCCTAGTGGAATGTTAAATCGTTGCGACGGGCCGCCATCGATTGAAATATCAAGCGGGGCTTCGGCCTGGCGCGGGGCCGCACCGGTGTCTTCGATGCGCAGGGTCAGTGTGATGGTTTCCCCCAATATGGCAAATGCCGGGGCGTTTTTAACAATCAGCCGCCGGTCCCAGTCACTGGCCAACCCACTGTGCAGCAAATGCAAGGGGGCGGGCAGCTGGGGAGCGAGGTCCACATCATGCGCCAATCCGTCTGACAAGGCGATGATACCCGCGATACGCCCAATGGGTTCTTTGGACAGCGCACCCGTCAGCGCTTGCATCAAGGCGGTGCCACCGTCATCGGTTGCGTCAGGTACCAGAATTCGACGCACTTCGGTGTTGCGGCGGGCTTGCAATCGTTGCTCTAGCTGGCTGGCGGCGTTTTCCGTGCGTCTGGCGCGGTCCCCCAACCGTTGGCTTGCCGTCGCGTCCTGCAACAACAACACAATGTCTGAAAGCGGGGCCCGATCTTCTTGATGCCACACCGGCCCGGAAAGCGCCGCCAACAACAAAGCAAACGTCAGCGCCCGCAGCGCCCAGCCCTTCAGGCCACGCCAAAGCGCGAGACCAACCGAAGCCACAGCGCAGAAGGCAAAAGCTGTTAACAGCCAGGTCGGCAACAGAGGGTCAAACAGAATATTTCCGGTCATTGGCCCAACCTGTCCAACAAAGCAGGCACATGCACCTGATCTGACTTATAATTCCCGGTCAGCACATGCATGATCAGATTGACGCCAAACCGATAAGCGAGTTCTCTTTGGCGTTCGCCGGTCACACCGCGTCCAACCGGATAAAGCGGAACGCCACTGCGCGACATGGCCCAAGCAGCGGCCCAATCATTGCCGCCGATCACCACAGGCGTCACCCCATCATTCAGGTTGCGAAACGGCATGCCTTCAACCTGTTCTGCATCCGCGGGGGCCGCTTCGACCCAGACATCATGGCTGTTGTATCGACCGGGGAAATCTTGCAGCAGATAAAATGTGCGAGTCAAAACATGGTCCTGCGGCAGCGGTTCCAGTGCAGGAATATCAAGCGGGCGGGCGATTTGTTGCAATTTGCGACCCGTCGGGCTTGTGCTGCCAAACCGCGCCACATCTGCGTCACGCGTGTCAAACAAGATCATTCCGCCTGATCGCAAATATTGGTTGAGCTTTTGATAGGCCAGGCTGGATGGCTGCGGTTGTGAGAGCGTCACTGGCCAGTACAAAAACGGGAAAAACGCCAACTCGTCGGTCTCAAGATTCACGGCAACAGGATTAGACGGTTCTACCGATGTGCGCAGAAACAGCGTTGTGCTCAGCCCATAGAGCCCGGCAAACGAGGTTTCATCCAAGGACCGGTCACCAGTGACCACATAGGCCAGCGCTACTTCGTCTGTCAGCTGCTGTGCGTTGGCGGTTTGGGCCGGGCTGGGCTGGGGCAAAAAGGAAAGCGCCGCAAAAACGCTGATCAATCCGAACCCGCGCATGCGGCCGGACAAGATCAGCGACGCCACTGTGTCCAGCAACAGCAAAACTAGCGCTGCGGCCAAAAACACCCCCGCGAGGTCTCGGGTGTTGGGCCGGCTTAGCCCCTCGACGGCGATGCGGTTTGGCCAGTTAAAGCCGCGCAGTTGTTCCTCGAGGCGCAATACATTGCGCGCAAAACTGCGGTCCCCGTCCAGATACAGTCCGGGCCGCAGATCCGGGCCCAGCACACCGGTCGACAGCTCAGTGCCTGCTACGCCGGGCAGAGTCTGCCCGTCACTGAGCCGCCCAAAACCATCCATCACCTTTAACGGCTTCCACGTTGTGCCCTCCATAACCGAGGCCATCTCGGTGTTTGCAGCCGATAAAACGGCCAGGCGATCCAGCATTTGAACAAACAAGCCGGACAGCGGCAATCCGGACCATTCCGCATTGGCAGTCACATGAAAAAGCACAACCTGTCCCTGACCGATGGGCTTGCGGGTCACCAAGGGGGTGCCATCGCTCAATTCCGCAACCACGCGTTCGGCAAGATTTGGGTCGGTCTGTGCAACGACCTGCGCGGTCACACGTAAATCCGGAGGGATCTTCAGGCCGAAAAACGGTCCGTTTGGATCAAATGCCGCGACCGCCTTTGGTTCACCCCAGCTCATTGCGCCACCAACGCTGCGACCCCCGGCCCGCAGGCGCACTGGCATTAGGGCATGTTCCTCTGTGCGGCTCATATCGCTGGCAGCCATTTGGGGTCCTGCAAAGCGCAACAAGAGGCCACCGGCTTCGGCCCAAGCGATCAATTCAACCTCTTCGGCAGGAGCCAAAGTCGCCACATCTGCCAGCACGATCACATCAGGATTGGCAGGCAAAATATCTGGGATCGGGCCTTCGATCACCTCGGCGGTTTCCACCAGGGCCTGACGTAAATAATGGATGGGCGACAGCAACTGTAACCCTTCGCGATCCTCGCGTGTTGTCACAAGCGCCACTTCGCGCCGCCGAATGCTGTTATCAGTCAGATAGACAGCCCCCGCAGAGGCGATATCATCAATTTGAAACCGTGAAATCCGGCCGCGCAGCTCGGCGGGCAAAGCGAATTCTGTCTGCGCAGCCTGAGTGCCGCCCTCAAACACCAAACTGCCACGCGCCAACACGCGTTCAACCCCGTTTGGATCTTGACCAATGATGGAAACTGACGCCGGCAGCGCAGGTGCAAATGTGCTTTGGGCTTTCACCGTTAAAACACCATCTTGCAGCGCTACGTCTGACAAGGCCAATACCGGTAGCGGATCTTGAAACACTCTCAAAGACCCGCGCGCTTCCAGCGCATCAAGCAATCTTGCGCGCCCTTCATATGCCAACCCATCTGATAGCCAGAAAGTGTCAAAAGTCACATCCGCAGGCAGGGATGCAAGCAAAAGATCCACGCGGTTTTCGGTCACAGCCCATGGCAATGGGGCAAAGTCTGCCACCCGTGTTGACCATATATTTGAGGGCAAGAATTGCGCAGGTTTCGGGGCGCTTAACTGGACAATTGCCGCCTCACGCCCGGCGCGTCCCACCTCGTCAAGCAGAGCGCTCAACGTGCGACTTTGCTCAGGCCAATGCGGTGCAGAGGCCCAACTGCCATCCAAAACCACCAGCAATGGACGCTCTGTACTGGCCGATGATTGCGGGTTTAGCACCGGACCAGCTATGCCAATGATCGCTGCAGCCACCATTAGCATACGCAACAGCATCAACCACCAGGGGGTGCGATCCATAACTGAGTCGTCGTCTTTCAGACCGAGCAACAGCACCACACCGGGAAAACGTCGCCGGATCGGAGCAGGTGGCACGGCACGCAGCAAGATCCATAGCACCGGCAGTAAAATCAGGGCTGACAGCAACCAAGGGGTGGCAAATGCAAGCGGTAATCCCAACATCAACGCCCCCGTTCCAAAGCATTATACAACCACAAGAGCGCCTGTTGAACAGGGGCATTGGTCAGGTGGCATTCATATTGCCACCCTGTTGCGCGTGCGAGGTTTTTCAACGCAAGTTTACGTTCGTTCAAGCGCGCTACATAGCGATCACGCAGATCGCTTGCCTTGCGGGTCTCATGATCAATTTTGGCCTGCATAGACTCAAATATCGCGCGGCCCTGAAACGGAAAATCTTGCTCAGCCGGATCCAGGATTTGCAGCAATACTCCACGCACCCCACGGTCTGAGGCCTTGGCCAGTGCCAGTTCGGTTTGCGAAAAATCCCCCAGGAAGTCTGACACAAACAATGCCCGCGTATGGGGAATCATCGCCCGTGCTTCGGGCACGCCGAAATCTGCATCTCCTTCAGCCAGCAGCGCTTCGGAAAGGCGCCAGATCTGTTGATCCCCACGCCTTGGCGGCAGGTTTGTGCCGGCCATGCCAACCCGTTCACCGGCACGGATCAACAGGATCGAGATTGCCAATGCCAACACTTGGGCGCGATCAGATTTTGGTGGCACTTGGCTGGTGCTGGAATAGGACATCGAGGCGGCGTTATCGACCCAAAGCGTCACAGATTGCACAATTTGCCACTCTTTTTGGCGCACAAACTGCGCCTCGGATTTGGCAGAGCGCCGCCAATCAATCATCCGGTAACTGTCTCCGGGTTGCACTGGACGATATTGCCAGAAATCATCGCCCATGCCCGCCCGACGGCGACCATGGTCGCCTAACAGCACGGTGTTGGCCAGGTGTTGGGCGCGCGCCAACAAAGGCGGCAATCTTGCAGCGGCCGCTTCGGCCCGTCGCCGCAGATGTGGTTCTGCGCTCACGCGGCGGCCTCGGATTGGCCTTTGCTGGCAACAATTTCTTGGATCAGTGTCCCCAAGTCTTCGCCGCGGGCGCGCGCGGCAAAGTTCAATGCCATTCGGTGCCGCAAGACAGGACTGGCCAAATCAAGCACGTCTGCAGCCGATGGGGACAAACGCCCATCAAGCAAAGCCCAGGCGCGTACCGTCATCATAAAGGCCTGTGCTGCCCGTGGCCCCGGCCCCCAGGCCACAACATCACGTATGCGCGTGCTGGCGGTTTCATCGTCCGGGCGACAGGCCCGCACAATATCAAGGATCAACTCCATCACGCTTTCGCCAACCGGCATGCGGCGCAACAATTCCTGAGCGGCAATCAAATCTTCACTGGCAAAGACCTGCGGAATATCTGACTGTTCCACACCGGTGGTTGAAATCAGAATATCGCGTTCGGTCTGGCGATCTGGATAGGGCACATTGATCTGCACCAGAAACCGATCCAATTGGGCCTCTGGCAAGGGATAAGTCCCCTCTTGCTCTATTGGGTTCTGTGTGGCCAACACATGAAACGGCGCATCAAGCGGACGGTCTTCACCTGCCACTGTGACTTTGTGTTCTTGCATCGCCTGCAACAGTGCCGATTGGGTACGCGGGCTGGCACGGTTGATTTCATCTGCCATCAAAAGCTGGCAAAAAATCGGCCCCGGCACAAAGCGAAAGGCCCGCGATCCGCCTTTGGCTTTCTCAAGGATCTCGGACCCAAGAATATCTGCGGGCATCAAATCCGGGGTGAATTGCACGCGATTGCCCTGCAGCCCCATCACAGTAGACAAGGTTTCAACCAGACGCGTTTTACCAAGACCCGGCAAGCCGATCAGCAAAGCATGCCCACCACACAACAAAGCAGCCAGTGTCAGATCAACCACCCGGTCCTGACCAATAAAGCGCCCGGAAATCGCAGCCTTGGCGGCTTGCAACTTTTCTCCCAAAGTTTCGATTTCTGATACAAGCTTGTCGGGATCGCTCATGACAAATCTCCTGCTTTCTATATATACTTAGGCGAAGTGTATCGCTTGCAGCGGAAATGGCAAAAACAATGACGTCACAAAATGTTGTAAACCCCTCGGCAGATGGTATCGCGGCCTCGGCGCAGGCCGTGCAAGGCAAGGGCTTGCCGCCGGTTCACAAGTGGAATCCACCGTTTTGCGGCGATCTGGACATGCGCATTGCCCGGGACGGCACTTGGTTTTATTTGGGCACACCCATCGGCCGATTTGGGCTGGTTAAGCTGTTTTCGTCAATTTTGCGCAAAGACGGCGACGCATATTTTTTGGTCACACCCGTCGAAAAGGTGGGAATCACCGTCGAAGATGCCCCCTTTGTGGCCACCGATTTTGAGGTGTCAGGACAGGGAGAGGCGCAATGTTTAAAGTTTGAAACCCATGTCGGTGATTTTGCAACCGCAGGCCCAGACCACCCCATTCGCGTGCAGCGCGACCCAGAAACCGGAGAGCCGTCGCCCTATATTCTGATCCGCGCCAACCTAGAGGCGTTGATTGATCGCAAAAGTTTCTATCGGTTGATCGAATTGGGCAGTCATTTTGACGTCAAAGGCCAAAGCTGGTTTGGCCTGTGGTCTGATGGCGTGTTCTTCCCTGTTATCACCTCGGAAGAACTTCTGGAGGGGTGATCGAGCGGCGGCGTTTTTGCGCCACCACGACGCCCGCGATCACAATCGCTGCGCCCAGCGGCTGTTGCCAATTCCAAGCGGCTCCCAAAATCACCATAGTCAACATGACGTAAAACGGGGTCGCGTTCACATGGATCGAAGCGACCGCCACCCCCAAATGCCCCACAGATGCCACCCAAAGCACTTGCGACAGGCCAAGGCCCACCATTGTATAGATCAGTATCAAGCCAATTTCAGCACCATCGATCCTGTGTTGTGGCAATATTTCGTGTCCGGTCAACTGCAAGGCAACAACCGCTGTCCCGGCCAAAACAAGCCCACCCATCAAAGGCAAGGCGGAACGCCCATAAGGCGACAGTTCGGGAAAGCTGCGCACCGAAAAGTAGCTGCCAAGCGCATATAGGAAAACAGAGACCAACATTGCCAAAGCACCAAGCCCCAGTGAATTGACCTGCACAGAACCGGTCGCAACAAGCCCGCCAATCAACGACAGCGCCAAGCCAAACACGAATGTCAGACGCAGTTTTCGCGCGCCTGTGACAACTTCTATGGCGGCCCCCGCAATGGGCATAGTCACCGCCAAAATCGCTGCAGTCACCGCATCTGTCAGGCTTTGCGAGACCAAAAGCAGATAGACCGCACAGCCAAATGTTGGTGCTCCGACCAAAATACCCCGCACCCAAGGGGCGCGCCAAACCGCGCGCCAGCCTTCGGCCATGGCCCATAGGGGCACAATAAACGCCAACGCCAATGCAAACCGCAACGTTGTCAGCATCAATGCATCCCAATTTGGCAGCAGAAATTCTGCCGCAGGAAACGAAATGGCCCAGGCCGCCATGGCACCAACGGCCAGTGCATTGCCCTTCAGCACGTTAACACCGTGCACCGCCAGGATGTCAGTCATGTGAGAATACCTTTGCAAGCGGAGCGCTATACCACCGCCCAATTATTGTGCCCAATGCCACGCAAGACGTCTGTCCTGATTCCGACCCACCCCCTGCCGTTTTCCAGCCACATCGCCCAGCATACTGCCAAAAACTGACAGGGGGGCCTGCTAGAAGAAACCTCAGATGAAAAGGAGTTTTCTAATGACATTTCCCGTAAAAGACACCGTTGTCTGGTGCGAAATTCCGGTGACCGATATGGATCAAGGCATGGCGTTCTATGGCGCGGTGTTTGACACCCCAATGCAACAAGACGAGATGGGACCTAACCCGGTATCGTTCTTCCCAAAGCAGGGTGAAGATGATGTTGCCGGTCAC
Source organism: Cognatishimia sp. WU-CL00825 (assembly GCF_040364665.1). NCBI lineage: Bacteria > Pseudomonadati > Pseudomonadota > Alphaproteobacteria > Rhodobacterales > Paracoccaceae > Cognatishimia > Cognatishimia sp. WU-CL00825. Next base: position 98,994 of record NZ_BAABWX010000002.1, on the reverse strand, counting down.
ATTTACCCCGGGAAACCTGCGCAAAATGGCGAAGGCCCTAGCGTACATTTGCATGCGCCTGATACGCTAGAGGCCACAGTGGCCCGCGCCAAGGCCGCCGGTGCCAAGATTGTGGGACCGATCATTGATCTGCCCTTTGGCCGCTTTCAATATGCCATTGATCCTTTTGGCAATTCTTTGGGGATCTTCTCCAAGCTGCGCTAAGGCGTCAGGGGATTGGCCTTTGTGTCAATCACCTGTTCCGAATGATCCAATCAGAGGTAATCCGCGCATGACCGCATCAAATACAGGCCCAATATGAGAGCCACGTTAAGAGCCAAGGCAATCGCAATTTGTGACAAGAAGATTGCCCAGAAAGGAGAGACTGTTGGTCTCTCTTTCTATGCGTTTTTTGCCAATAAAAATGACGATCCCGATTTGCTTATGGAAGCGGCTGAATGGTGGATCAAAACCCACAAATTGGACCATTTTGAAAAGGCCGCGAAAATTAGGAACCTGATCAGTTCAGGCACCTAATCGACATCAGCAATTCGGGCATTCCAGCGCTTTTGGCATCATGGTGGGGGTTAATTAATGCGCCTCGGCCCAATTGTCGCCAATGCCCGCATCCACAATCAAGGGCACATCCAACTTGATCGCTGGGTCTGCCGCCCCTTGCATGATGTCGCGCGCCACCTCGATGGTCTCGTCCACCGCATCTTCGGCCACCTCAAAGATCAATTCATCGTGGACCTGCAGCAGCATTTTAGCGGGCAGGTCTTTAATGGCCTCTGGCATACGCACCATGGCGCGGCGAATGATGTCAGCAGCGGTGCCCTGAATGGGCGCGTTGATCGCGGCGCGCGCAGCAAAGCCTGCATGCGGCCCCTTAGCATTGATTTGCGGCATGTTGATTTTGCGCCCAAACAGCGTTTGCACATAAAGATGCTCTTTGGCGAATGCCTTGGTGTCGTCCATATAGGTGCGAATGCCGGGGAAACGTTCAAAATAGCGGGTAATAAACGCCTGTGCGTCGCCACGTGAGATGTGCAGATTACGCGCCAGCCCAAAGGCTGAAATGCCATAGATCACGCCAAAGTTTATGGCTTTGGCCTGACGACGAATATCCGGCGTCATCTCTTCCAACGGCACCTCAAACATCTCAGAGGCGGTCATGGCGTGAATGTCATGCCCATCACGAAACGCCTGCTTTAGGGCCTCGATATCAGCGATATGCGCCAGAATACGCAATTCAATCTGGCTATAATCCAGACTGATCAGCTTATTGCCCGGAGCCGCCACAAAGGCCTCGCGAATGCGGCGGCCTTCCTCGCTGCGCACTGGAATGTTTTGCAAATTCGGATCTTTAGACGCCATACGCCCGGTGTTAGCCCCGCTTTGCAAATACGAGGTGTGCACACGGCCAGAATCTGGATCAATGTGATCTTGCAAGGCATCCGTATAAGTCGATTTCAACTTTTGCAGCTGGCGGTAATCCAGCACACGGCGCGGGAAATCATGGCTGGCCGCTAAATCTTCAAGCACATCCGCAGGCGTGGACCATTGGCCGGATTTGGTTTTCTTACCGCCTTCCAACTCCAGATCTTCGAACATGATTTGCCCGACTTGGGCGGGCGATTGTACGTTAAACGGCTTGCCCGCAATCTCATGCAACTCCGCCTCATATTGCGCCATTTTCTGCGCAAAGGCATTGGACATACGGCTAAGGGCATCCCGGTCCACTTTCACCCCGTGCATTTCCATCTCGGTCAGAACTGGCACCAACGGGCGCTCTAAGGTTTCATAAACCGTGGTGACCTGTTTCTGATGCAGTTGTGGCTTGAATTTTTGCCAAAGACGCAGGGTGATATCCGCATCCTCGGCGGCATATTTCACCGCATCCTCCACCGGCACCTTGTCAAAGGTGATCGCCGATTTCCCACTGCCCAGCAGGGTTTTGATCGAAATCGGCTTGTGATTGAGATAGCTCTCGCTGAGCACATCCATACCATGGTTATGAATGCCCGCATTTAGCGCATAGGACATCAACATGGTGTCATCAATCGGCGCGACACTGACCCCATAGCGTTTGAAAATCTTGCAATCATATTTGGCGTTCTGAAAAACCTTCATCACGGCTTCGTCTTCCAGCATCGGCTTTAAGATCGCCAATGCCTGATCCAGATCCATTTGCCCCTCAGCCAATTCCTCGCTGCCAAACAAATCGTCTGCGTTGCCCTTCTTGTGGGCCAGAGGAATATAACAGGCCTCGCCCGCCTCAACACATAATGAAATTCCCACCAGATCCACCTGCATTTCATTCAGGCCGGTGGTTTCGGTATCCACCGCAATCCACCCCCGCCCATGCGCCTTGGCAACCCATGCCTCTAGTGCCGCGGCATCTACAATGTGCTCATAGGCGTCAACATCAATGGGCTTATCTGGCGGAGCCTCGGCTGCCGGGCTGGCAGGTGCCTGCGCCTCTGCAATGGCGGGCGCTTCTATGCCCTTTTGTTCCGCGATGCGTTTGGTCAGCGTGCGAAATTCCATTTCCGCGAGGAAATCCACCAAAACCTCTGGTTCCGGATCTCTGACTTCCAGCTCCTCGATGGTGAAACCCAAGTCCATATCACAATCAAGCTGCACCAACCTGCGCGACAGTTCGATCTGGTCACGATTATCTATTAAAGTCTGACGCCGCTTTGGTTGCTTGATTTCCGCCGCTCGATCCAACAGCGAATTCAAATCACCATATTCGTTGATCAGAAGCGCCGCGGTTTTGATGCCGATCCCTGGCGCACCGGGCACATTATCAACGCTGTCGCCCGCCAAGGCCTGCACATCGACAACACGATCCGGGCCAACGCCAAATTTCTCAACCACACCGTCGCTGTCGATGCGTTTGTTTTTCATTGCGTCCAGCATTTCGACACCGCCGCCCACCAGCTGCATAAGGTCTTTGTCCGAACTGATAATGGTACACCGCCCACCGGCATCACGCGCCTGACAGGCGAGTGTGGCGATGATGTCATCGGCCTCAAACCCTTCGATCTCTTTGCACGCGATATTAAAGGCCCGCGTGGCATCTCGGGTCAGTGGAAATTGCGGCCGCAGGTCTTCTGGCGCAGGCGGACGATTGGCCTTGTAAAGATCATACAGATCATTGCGAAAGGTCTTACCCGAATGATCAAAGATCACCGCCACATGGGTCGGCGCATCCGGACCTGTGTTGCCTTCGACATAACGGTGCAACATATTGCAAAACCCTGCCACAGCCCCAATCGGCAAGCCATCAGATTTGCGTGTCAGCGGAGGCAGTGCATGATAGGCACGAAAAATAAATGCCGAGCCATCGATTAAATGCAAATGGTGGCCCTTGCCAAATGTTGCTTCGGGTGTGCCGGTCATATCGCGCTCCGCATTTTGTTCCCATTTCTTTTGCCATGCGGCTGTCCCCGCGGCCAGAGTAGAAATGCGGCTTTATGCAGAAGCCAAGAGCCTCCGGCGGGGGGATTTATGTCAAGAACAAACCCAGCGCTTGTGCTTGATCCAAATACCCGGGGTGAACGTCGAAACCAGGTTTCGACGAGAGGGGCAAAGCCCCTGAAACCTATTTGCATCTTTGCGATCGCCTCGGCTAGCTATGAACTAGGAAAAAAGGACATCATCATGGCACATCTGTGGATACGCGCTGAGCAGCGCAAGAATGAAGACCGGGTTGGACTAACCCCGCAGGGCGCCGGTGCCTTGATCCGCAAAGGCCTGCGTGTCACCGTCGAGGAAAGTGCGAGCCGTATTATACCAATAGAGGGTTACCGCGCCGCTGGATGTGAAATTGCGCCAGAGAACAGCTGGCCTGACGCCCCCGATGATGCGATTATATTTGGCCTGAAAGAATTGCCCGATGACGGCACTCCCTTACGCCACCGCCATATCATGTTTGGACATGCCTTTAAGGGGCAGCATTCCGGCCGCATCCTATTGCAGCGTTTCAAAGCGGGGGGCGGTTGCTTGTACGATCTGGAGTATCTGGTGGATGACGCCGGGCGACGCGTCGCGGCATTTGGGTATTGGGCAGGTTATGCCGGGGCGGCGCTTACTTTGAAATGCTGGATGGCGCAGCAAAATAATTCCATCTGCGGGCCGGTGTCTGCCTATCCAAACAAAGACAGTCTGCTGACTGAATTGCGTGCCGAATTGAACGCGCTAGAGGTCGCACATCCTGACGCATTGGTGATTGGGGCGCTGGGGCGTGTCGGCTCTGGGGCGGCAGATCTTTTGCAAGCTTTGGGTTGCTCCGTCACGAAATGGGACATGGCTGAAACGCAATCCGGTGGGCCATTTCCCGAAATTCTGCACCATGCTCTGTTTATGAATTGCATTTTTGCACGCCCAGGAACTCCGGTTTTTGTCTCTGCCCAAGAGGCTGCCAAGCCACGCAGGCTCTCGGCGATTGGCGATGTGGCTTGTGACCCGGATAGCGATTACAACCCTGTTCCACTGTATGAACGCGCCACAACCTGGGCAGCCCCGGCGTTTCGCGCCGTGCAAGATCCTGTTCTGGATGTGATGGCCATCGACAATCTGCCATCCATGTTGCCACTAGAGAGCTCCGAGGATTATGCGGAACAGCTATTGCCAACCTTAATGACCCTAATGGATCTGAATGCACCGGTCTGGGCCCGCGCCAAAGATGATTTTGTCCGGTGCAGCCAAGATCTCTGACAGGCTGCTAAGTTTGCGCAAAATTTGATCTGTTAAGTCAGCCGAAAGGTCTGTGGCCTATCCCTGCTTCTGGGTGAGTAATAAGAGGTGGTGAAATGACCGCGCAGACAAATGTCGCGCCAGTCATCATCAAACGTAAAAAAGTTGTCGCTGGTGAAGGACACCACGGGGGCGCGTGGAAAGTGGCTTATGCCGACTTTGTCACCGCGATGATGGCTTTTTTTATGTTGATGTGGCTGCTGAATGCGACAACAGAAAAACAACGTAAAGGGATTGCGGACTACTTCAATCCGACCATTCCGATCAACCGTATTTCGGGGGGCGGAGACGGGTCCTTTGGCGGCGACTCCGTGTTTTCTTCGACCATATTGGCGCGCAACGGCTCGGGCGGCGTCCCGAAAATAATGGGGGCCAAGGACCCAGCCAAAACCTTTTCCAATAACCAGCCGGGCGGCTCTGTCAAAGATGATGGCACCAAGGAGGCGACAAGCCTGCAAGAGCTTGAAAACCTGTTGTTGGGAAATGGTGGCGAAAGTTTTGCGCTTGAGAACGCCTTTAAGCATGTTGCCACGCGACAAACCGACGAAGGCTTGATCATCGAAATCTTTGACACCTCAGACAGACCGCTCTTTGCGCCAGAGTCAGATGCGCCCTTTCCCATTCTGCAGGATCTGGCGCGCATGATTGCAGAGGTCACAAAACTGGTGGGCAACGATGTGGCTGTCGAAGGTCACGTGGCCTCCGAAGCTTTGGCCTTGGCGCATCGCCAGGTCTGGCAGCTTTCTGCAACGCGGGCCGATCAAATGCGGCGTTTGCTCGAAACCCATGGTATGCCACCAGACAGGCTGGCGCGGGTCACTGGCCATGCGGATCGCGAACTGGCCACCCAAGACCCGTTTGCGCGGCGCAACAATCGACTCGAAATCATATTACTGCGGCAATAGTGGTAAAAAACGTTGCATTTTAGCTGTTAGCCCGCTGTTAAGTTGCGATGCCTTATCTGTTGCAAAACACATGTGTTGCAGCAGAAAGGCGTCGGCATGACCATCTCTTCTTCTTTGAATGCCAGTGTGGCGGGGCTATCGGCAAATGCCAGTCGCCTGGCGGCAATTTCCGATAATATCGCCAATTCCTCGACCTTTGGATACAAACGGGTCGAAGCGGACTTTCATTCTATGGTGATCTCAAAATCCGGCGGGCTTTATACGGCCGGCGGGGTGCGGGCGACGTCGCAGCGCCTGATTGATGAACGCGGTTCGCTGGTGACAACATCAAACGCCACCGATCTGGCAGTGCGGGGCCGGGGCATGTTGCCGGTGGCCAATGCCAGCGAAGTGCAGGTCGCCAATGGCTCTAATCAAATGCTGTTGACCACCACCGGTTCGTTTCGCACCGATGCGCAGGGATATTTAACCACAAGCTCTGGCTTGGTTCTGATGGGCTGGGCGGCCAATGCAGATGGCTCGATCCCGACCTACCCGCGCGACACAAGTGCCGGGCTAGAACCTATTCAGATCAACGTGAACCAGTTTTCCGGCGAACCCACAACCTCTATGTCACTGGGTTTGAACCTGCCCGCCACTGAAACACTTGCAACCGGTACGGGCGATGCCCAAGAACTGACCATCGAATATTTTGACAACCTGGGGAAATCAGAGAACCTCGAAGTAACGTTTACACCGACAATCCCGGCCAGCGGGTCCTCAAACGAATGGACCATGGTCATTCAAGATTCCGCAGATCCTGGTGTGACCATTGGCGAATACACCCTAACCTTTGACGACGGGCGCGCCTCCGGTGGCACGCTTGCCTCGGTGACCACAGTGACAGGTGGCACCTATGACGCGGCCACTGGCAGTCTCATTGTGTCTGTGGCTGGCGGCCCGATGGAGGTCAATATCGGTGAAATCGGGGCCAGCGATGGTTTGACTCAACTGTCGGACACATTTGCGCCGTTACAGATCTCTAAGGATGGTTCGCCAGTCGGCAATATGACGGCGGTGGAAATAGATGCCAATGGCATGGTGCATGCGTTTTTTGACACAGGCATAACGCGCACAATCTATCAGGTACCACTGGTCGATCTGCCCAATCCAAATGGTATGGTTGCCCTTGATCAGCAAACCTATATCCCCTCGCCGGAAAGCGGATCTTTCTTTCTTTGGGATGCCGGTGATGGTCCAACCGGCGACATCGTGGCCTATGCGCGTGAAGAATCCGCAACCGATGTCGCGGGTGAATTGACCGACATGATCCAAACCCAACGCGCCTATAGCTCTAATGCAAAAGTCATCCAGACGGTTGATGAGATGTTGCAAGAAACCACAAATATCAAACGATAATCCCCTACAAGGAGCCCTGACATGAGCATCACAGGTGCCTTGAACAATGCCCTGTCTGGCCTGACTGCTAACGCACGCGCAGCTCAGGTTGGGGCCTCAAACTTGTCCAACGCGCTCACCCCTGGATACGGTCGTCGCCAGCTGCAAGTCGCGGCACGCGGCTATGGGACAACGGGCGGCGTTTCGGTCATTGGCGTCAATCGCTTGGTTGACCCAGCCACAATCGCTGACCGGCGCATTGCTGCGGCCGATCTCGCCGGGGCCAGTGCCCAAAGCGCGTTTTATGAAACGCTTTCCCGGCTTTTGGGTGAACCGGGTGCTGCGGGGTCACTTGATCATCGCTTTACCGCCTTCGAAGACGCCTTAATCACCGCAGCCAGTCGGCCCGATCTGCCTGAGCGGCTGACCCAGGTGGCCAACACAGCCCAACAATTAGCTGACCAGTTTCAAACCATTTCAACCGGCATTCAAACCCAACGGGAACGGGCCGATGCTGCTATCAACCAAATGGTTGATCAGCTGAACACCGGCCTGTCGCAGCTGTCAGATCTAAACGGGCGTATTGCCAGAACCCGCAACTCTCCCGAAGATCTCTTGGCTTTGCAAGATGCCCGCCAGCAGGTCATCGACGACATCTCTAAACTTGTTCCGGTGCGGGTCATTGCACGCGACCATGGCGTTGTCGCGCTTTACACCACCGGTGGCGGCATCTTGATCGACGGCACAGCACCTGAACTTAGTTTTCAACCAACCCCGACAATTGAACCGCATATGACCTTTGCCAACGGCCTGTTGTCGGGCATTTCCTTAAACGGCAAAGCGTTGAACATCACGCCCAACCAAGGCCCCTTACGCGGTGGTGCTTTGGCGGCACAGATCGCCATTCGCGACGCATTGGCCATTGACGCTCAGGCTCAAATAGATGGTTTGGCGCGCGAGTTGGTCGACCGGTTTCAAGACCCGGCGCTGGACAGTACCCTAGGGGCCACAGACCCGGGGTTGTTCACAGATGCTGGGCTGCGCTTTGACAGCAGCGACGAAACCGGTCTGTCTGGCCGCGTCAGTTTGAACGCCCTTGTGTCCCCCTCTGGCACAAACGCCATGTGGCGGTTGCGCGACGGCTTACAGACAGGGGCCCCCGGGGCCACGGGCAACGCCTCACTTTTGCAGGCCAAGCATGCCGCCATGAGGGCAGCCAAAACCCCGGCATCTTCGCTATTTGGCAGCGCCACACTTGCGATAAACGACCTCACAGGCCGCGTACTAACGCATTTTTCTGCGGCACAATTTGCATCAGACAACCGGCAGGGGTTTTTCGCAGCGCAGCTTTCCGCGCTTGAAACCAAGGAATTTGCTTTGGGCGTGGATACCGACCAGGAGCTGCAACAGCTTTTGCTGATTGAACAATCTTACGCCGCAAACGCCCGCATGATCGAAACAATCGACGGGCTTATCCAGACTCTCATAAGGATATAATCATGCCGGTGACCCATATTGGCGATCTATCACGCACCTACGTCACGCGACTGCACAGTGCGCGTTTAAAAACCCAACTCACGCAGCTCACTCAAGAAGTTGGCACCGGCTTGGCGGCGCAGAAGACCCAACACCTGCGGGGTAATATTGCCCCCCTATCCGCGATAGAGCGGTCTATCGAAGTGCTGAGTAGCCACCAACGCGCCGGCCAAGAAGCCAAAACTCTGGCAGATGGTAAGCAAACCATTCTGGGCAATGTCCAGGACATCACTGCGCAGTTTTCCAGTGCTTTGTTGCCCAGCGCGCAGTCCTATCAACGCGCCGCTTTTGAGGTCAATGCCAGCGACGCCGCCGCTCATCTGCGCGCCATAATCTCAGATCTTAACAGTTCGGTAGGCGGGCGGGCGCTGTTTTCTGGCACTGAGGTCAATACGGCGGCCCTGGCCACAGCAGATACGATTTTGGCCGATATTCGCTTGGCAACGGCAGGCAGCGCAACCATTGCCGACTTTCTAACCGCCGTTGACACATGGTTTTTTGCCAGTGGTGGCGGCTTTGAGACCACAGGGTACCAAGGTGGCACAGACGATCTGGCCCCAACCGTCATCGGGGCAAATAAATCTGTCGATCTATCACAACGTGCCGATGATACCGCGATGCGCAATATCATGCGTGACCTTGCCGTGGTCGCGCTCAGCACCGATGTTGGTCTTGGATTTTCCGTTGCCGCGTTGCAATCGATCACCACAACAAGCTTCGACAACTTGCACAGCAGCATGGCGGATCTCACCGCCTATCGCGCAGAATTGGGCACTGCCCAAAGCCGCATAGAGGCTGTGTTGACGCAAAACAGCGCAGAAAGAACCGCACAAATGATGTCGCGCAATGCGTTGATCGCGGTAGATGCTTTTGAAACCGCCACAAAGCTTGAAAATGTACAATTTCAAATGGAATCGCTTTATGCGGTGACCGCCCGCCTGTCCCGCCTGTCATTGGCGGCTTATCTACGATGAAATATTTGCAGCGTTTTCTTTTCGCATCCACGCTTATCGTGACCTATATTTTCATTCCCTATCAAGGGTTTGCAAACCCAATTCGCATCAAAGACTTGGTCGAATTTGACGGTGTGCGCGGCAATGATCTGGTGGGCTATGGCCTGGTTGTGGGGCTGCGCGGCACAGGCGATGGGCTGCGCAACTCCCCCTTTACCGAAGATATTATGGGCAATATCCTGGAGCGTCTTGGCGTCAATGTGACTGGCGAGCAGTTTCGCCCAAAAAATGTCGCCGCTGTGCTGGTCACCGGAGAATTGCCACCCTTTGCCCGGGCTGGCGGCCGCATTGACGTGACCGTTTCAGCGATTGGCGACGCCAAAAGCCTGCTGGGTGGCACACTTATCATGACTCCGATGAATGCCGCAGATGGGCAAATATATTCAGTGGCCCAGGGCACGGTGATTGCGGGTGGGGCTGCGGCAGACGGCGCTGCTGAGTCTGTGGTTCAGGGCGTGCCAACGGCTGGGGTTATTCCAGCGGGCGCGCGGGTGGAACGCGAGGTAGACTTTGATTTCACCACGCTCACCAGCCTGCGGTTGGCGCTGCGAGAACCAGATTTCACCACGGCGGCCCGGATCGAGCGCGCGATTAATGCGGCCTTTCCCCAACCCATTGCCATCATGCTGGACGCCGGCACCGTCCGCATTGACATCAAAGCAGCCCGGATGGCATCGCCGGCCCATACCGTCAGCCGTATCGAAAACCTGTCGGTGGCACCAGAAAGACGCGCGCGCGTGGTGGTGGATCAAAGATCAGGCACCATTGTGATGGGCGAAGATGTGCGCATCTCTCGGGTGGCGGTTTCTCAGGGCAATTTGACACTAAGAATACGCGAAGCCCCGCTGGCGGTTCAGCCAAATCCATTTGCGGACGGGCAAACCGTTGTGGTGCCGCGCAGCCAGGCTGACATCAACGAAGACCCGGGTATCAATCTGGCCGAAGTCCCCGCGGGCACTTCCCTGAGCGAAGTTATCGCGGGCTTGAACGCTTTGGGAGTCTCACCGCGTGACATGATCGACATACTCAAAAGCATCAAGGCGGCGGGCGCGCTGCATGCCGAATTTGTGGTGCGCTGACCCAATACCAAAAAACTGTTCAGAACCCTGTGGTTGCGGACCCAGCCATAATGATAGCACCCATAGTCGTTACGATGGTCTAGGAGCGCCTAAAGATAACCGCGCACTAGGCTTTCTGAAATCAATGTCCAGCCATCTGCCACCACAAAAAACGCCAGTTTGAACGGCAATGACACAACAACCGGCGGCACCATCATCATGCCCATCGACATCAACACAGTGGCCACCACCAGATCAATAATTAGAAACGGCAAATAGATAATAAAACCGATCTGAAACGCGCGGGCAATTTCAGACAAAAGAAAACTTGGTAATAGCTGCGAGAACGGAATGGCCCCAGAGGTTTCGGTGGGCGTCAAAACAGGCCGTAAGCCTGCAATCCTAGCCAAAGTATCAGGGTCCACACGCTGCGTCATGAAACCGCGAAATGGTTCGGCCGCGCGCGTCATGGCCTGTTCCAGCGGCAGGTCGTTGTTCATCAGCGGTAAAATGCCCTCTGCCCAGGCCACCTCAAATACCGGGGCCATAATGAAGTAAGACAAAAACAATGCCAGGCTGATGATCAGCATATTGGGCGGCGCTTGCTGCAAGCCAATCGCCTGCCGCAAAATTGACAGCACAGTCACAATGAATGGAAAACAAGTGACCATCATTGCCAAGCCGGGTGCCAAGCTTAGCAAAGTGACCAACATAAACAATTGCACGCCACGCGCCGTAACAGAGGTGTTTTCGGAAAGTGTGATCGCCAGATCCTGGGCCACAGCCATCGTTGGGCAGAAAATCAAAGCCACAACCAGGCTAGCCGCTGTGAGGGGTGCGCATCTCATTTCTGCGGGCTTTTAAGATCCGCAATTTCAGTCAGGCGCACTGCCAATTGCCCTGCCTGTTCTCCGTCCAGTTCTTCCAACTCGCCTCTGGCGATCAGATGGTCCCCAACATAGAGTTCAACCGGGTCTTCGACCCGCCGATCCAACGGCAAAACAGCATTTTCGCCCATATTTAGTAAGTCTTTAATCATCGGGCGGGTTTTGCCCACCGAAATGGTGATTTCTACGGGCACCGTTGAAAACACATTTGCCGGGCCCTCATCCACGGGATTGCTCGCATCAGGCATGTCGTTTTTCCTTTTTCATCTCGTGCAAAAAACCACGCACGGCGGTGTTGATTTCACTGATCAAACTTTCAATATCCAACTGGTGCTCCTGATCTTGGATGCGCCATTGAACACATCCCTCAGGCAGCTTTGGGTCGGCAACAACGCCTAAGGCGACACCAGGCACATCGGTCATGATCGCCTGGATGGCAGCCACGTCGCCCGCGTTCGCACACAGCTCAATTTCCGCATCTTCACCTTGATGTGAAAGGCCTCGTAACAGCTGCGCCAGGCGCAGACCCAAAGTGGCACGGGCGATTTCAGGCAAGGCTTTGGCCACCATGACATCAACCATCTCGTCCAAGTTTTCCAAAGTTGCAGATCGGGCTTCAAAAAAAGTGAATGCCAGATCGCGTAAATTGCTTGCGAGCGTGGCGCTTAATGCGGTTTTGTCCTGCGCATTTGCCGCCATTGCGTCCTCCCACCCCGCTTTAAACCCGTCTTCGTATGCCGCGCTATTTGGCGCGCCAGACAGGTCGCTTACTTGCGCCCTTGGTCCTTGAAATTCCTGTAAAAGGTGGCCGATGGTCATTGCGGCCTCCCTGCTCCGTCTTCCATCCAAGACTGTAAAATCTCGATGGTCTCATCCTGCCGCTCGCCAATCAGACCTCGCAAGCGATCTACTGGCGCAATCTGTGTGGCTTCCGGCACGGTGGGCACAATCGCCCCGCTCGATACCAGTGTTGTATCCTCTGGTGCCGTAGAAAGAGCTGAGTTTTGAGCTGGCAAGCCACCTTGGTCAGCCAAGGCCATCGGCAGGTTTTCACGCCCGTCCGTTTTTTGCCCCGCTAATATTGGGCGCACCACAAACAGCCCCAAAATCAAAGCCACAAGCGCCAAAACCGCAAATTGAATCAGTGAAATCAAATCAAGGTCTGAGATTTGAAATAGCACACTGCCGCTTTGGGACCCTTGAAGGAGTACCGGCTCAAACGGCAAGGTTTTTAATGTAATTCTATCGCCTCGCTCTGCGTCAAACCCCACAGCCGACGCCACCAAGGCTTCCAAAATCGCCAATTCTTCAGTCGGCCGCTCGCTTAAAACCTGAGACCCATCTTCGGCAGTGATTTGCACGTGGTTGACCAGTACGGCCACCGTCAAGCGGCGAATTTCACCCGGTCCACGGGTGATTTGCCGTTCGGTTTCAGACACTTCATAATTGACGCGCTCGCGCGATTGCGTGTTTTCGCTGCTCGAGGCGGTGGCATTTGCACCGTCGCCATCGGGCAAGTTTGACGCCACCGTCACATCGCTGCCGCCCTTGTCCTTGGAATTGGTTTTGCTTGATTCTGAATCGGTACTAATGGCGACGCGGCTTGTGGGGTCAAACCGGCGCTCTCGAATTGATTCCGTTTCGGTGGCGGTTTCCAAGCTGATTTCCACCACCGCATTTCCCGGCCCTACGCGCGCCTCAAGCAAGCGGCTCACTTTTTGGCGTAAATCCTCGGCGCGGTCTGTAGCGGTCGTTGTATCATTGGGCCCATCATCCGCTGTCACAAGGCCGGTTGCGCCGTCAATCACTGCAACACCCGCAGGCTCGATCCCGGCCACAGCCGAGGCAATCAAGTATTTAAATGCCCGTATTTGATTGCCCGTCAAAGGCCCGCCGGTGGTATTAACCGTCACCGAGGCTGCTGCGCGCGCATTCTGTTTAAAGGGGCTGTTGTTGACCTGCGAAATATGAACTCGGGCGCTACTTACACTGCGACTGCCCATGATGGTGCGGGCCAACTCACCTTCTTTTGCACGCCAATAGGCTGCATCAAACATCTGCGAAGTTGTGCCAAAACCAGACAAGCCATCCAGCAGCTCATACCCTTTGGTTCCAGTTGCGGGCAGTCCCTCGCTGGCCAAGGTCATACGCAGCTGATCGCGGGTGCGGCTCTCGACATAAATTGCCCCGCCGCGCACCTCATGCGCCACATTGCGTTGCTCCAACGCGCGCACCACTTCACCAGCGGGTCCGGGTTCTAACCCATTGTAAAGTAATGCCATACTAGGTGCGCTTGCTAATCTTGCGATCACCAAAATCGCCGCAAACATGGCCAAGCTTGCAATGACGACGGTGACTCGCCGCTGCATAGACAAAGCAGACCAAACGCCAAATATTTGCTGCACGCAACATCCTCCTGAATCAGACATTCTGCCGGATTACCCCTGCAACATTCCCTCAACAGCCTTAACAATCGGTTAGCTTCTGTGCGCGATTATCAAAGCTGCAACTGGTTAAAGGCGCAAAATGACCGAAACGGCTGATCCGCACACAGAAGTGCCCAAAAAGAAATCTAAGCTGCCCCTGATCCTTGGGCTTGTCTTGGCGTTGCTTGGGGCGGGTGGCGGATTTTTTGCAACCCAAAGCGGCCTGCTGGGCGGCGCGGCCAAACCGCCAAAGCAACTGGCCGAACCGGTCGTCCCTTTAACACCAGATTTGGCAGAAATCGCCTTTGTTGCGCTGGACCCAATGATCGTTTCGCTAGGGCCAAATGCCCAAAACCGCCATTTGCGTTTTCGCGCCCAGCTTGAGGTGCCAATCCAGCACCAAGCAGAGGTAACCGCGATTTTGCCAAGGGTTGTTGATGTCTTAAACAACTATCTACGCGCCTTGGGGCCCCACGATATTGAACGACAGGATGCCTTGATTTTGCTGCGTGTGCAGATGCTTAGGCGCATTCAAATCGTCACGGGAAAGGGTCGCGTGCGGGATCTGTTGGTTATGGAATTTGTGCTGAATTAAGGGGATTTCATGGAATTGATAGCAGATATTTTATTGGTCGCGGGTGCCATTGGTGCCGGGTTCTATTGTTTTGTTTTGTCCAGACGCCTGGCACGGCTTAACGACTTGGAAAACGGTGTTGGTGGGGCGGTGGCTGTCTTGTCCGCCCAGGTAGATGATCTTGGAAAGTCCTTGAAAACCGCCCAAACCATGGCCGCTGAATCACGCGAAAACCTGAGCCATGTAACCGCGCGCGCCGAAGAGGTCGCAGCAAAGCTCGAATTGATGCTTGCAGCACTGCATGATGTGCAAAATGACACTGATGTCGCAGCGCAATCACCAGAAAACATCGAATTTGCGCCAGTCTTTAGCCGACGCGCCGCAGAGTAGTATCGCAAATGAAACCGCCAAAACCGACTAAAGACACACCAAAAAGCGCCCCGGCCTCCCCGCCCGGCAAACGACGGGTCAGAATGCGCCGCCGTGGTAGCTTGGCATTGATCAGCTTGTTTTTGGTCAGCTCAGCCGTGCTGCGCATAAGTCTGGGTGCGGGCGAAGCCATTGCCAATGTAGATTTCACGGCCCCCGCAGCAATCTCGACGATGGCCCTGCCCGAAGACTGCAGCCCGCCACCAGATATCGCCGTGGTTTTACAGGCCTTACAAGCGCGCGAAACCCGCCTGAAAAACAACGCGTTGGCCCTGCAAAATCGCATGCAAGCCTTAGCGGTTGCCGAAACCGTGATTTCGGCAAAACTTGCAGAACTAATTGACGCGGAAACCCGGCTGCAGGACAGCATTTCACAGGCAAATTCCGCCTCAGAGGATGACATCGTTATCCTGACGGCCGTCTATGAAAACATGAAAGCGCAGGATGCCGCCGCCCTATTTGAGAAGATGGATCCTGACTTTGCAGCGGGATTCTTAAGCCGTATGAAACCTGAAATTGCCGCCGGTATTCTAGCAGGGCTGACGCCAAATACCGCCTATAGCCTAAGCGTTGTTCTGGCGGGTCGAAATGCAGATGTGCCCACAGAATGACGATCTCAAAGACAGTTTGTTAATAGGCATTTGACATAGTGACGAGGCATCACTTTGTCGGAGGAAACGCATGATCGGAATCATCGGAATTATCACCATTTTTGTCATGGTTTTTGGTGGCTTTTTGGCGGCTGGCGGCAAGATGGGGATTATCCTCAAATCTTTGCCTTATGAAATGATGATTATCGGCGGAGCTGCGGTGGGGGCTTTTTTGATCGGCAATGATATTGCCGCCGTAAAACACACAATCAAAGACCTTGGCAAAGTGTTCAAAGGCCCGAAATGGAAGCACGATGATTACCGCGACCTGCTGTGTCTGTTGTTTGAACTGATTCGCTTGGCCAAGCAAAATCCAGTGGCAATCGAAGAGCATATTGAGGGGCCTGACGCCTCGTCAATATTTGGAAAATACCCGAAAATTCAACAAGATAAAGAAGCCGTAGCTTTGATCGCCGACACCATGCGCTCAGCCTCGATGAACTATGATGATCCGCATCAAGTCGAAGAGGTTTTAGACAAACGCATGGAGGCCACAATGAACCATGCGCTGCATTCAAGCCACGCCTTACAAACCGTGGCAGATGGGTTGCCCGCCCTTGGTATTGTCGCCGCAGTTTTAGGCGTGATCAAAACCATGGGTTCTATTGACCAACCGCCCGAAGTGCTGGGGAAACTGATTGGCGGCGCGCTTGTTGGCACTTTTTTGGGGGTATTTTTGGCCTATGGGTTGGTCGCCCCTTTTGCCGCCAAGGTCAAAACCGTGATCGAGGAAGACGGTCATTTTTATCACCTGATCCGCGAAGTGTTGATTGCCAATCTGCACAGCCATCCCCCCAATATCTGCATCGAAGTTGGGCGCCAAAACACCCCGGCCCATTGTCGCCCTGATTTTTCTGACCTGGAAGAGGCCCTGAAAGAAGTCAAAAAGGATGCCGCATGACGCGCCGCATTTGCATCATTGCGATGGTTTTTTGTTTGGCTGCGGGCGTCACCAAAGGAGAACCTTTGACGATAACCTCGGGCGACCACAAAGGTTTCACGCGCCTTGCTATAGAAATGCCCCAAGAAAATGCCGTTTGGGCTCTGACGAAAAGCCGCAACCGATATCAATTGGTTTTTCCCGGCCAAACACCTGAATTTGAAACAAATACTGTGTTTAAAAAAATTTCGCGCAACCGCCTTGCCGGGGTTTCAGCGCAGCCAGAGGGTGGGCTGGAAATTGAGTTAAACTGTGCCTGTGACATCGAACCCTTTGTTTGGAAATCACAATTCTTGATACTCGATATCAGCCCTGCAACTGCAATGACGCCACTGCAAAATCTACCCGCAGCAGCTGATGCCAAAGCCCCACTCGCCCTGTCTTTTGCCACTCAGTCCCGCCGCCCACAAAACAGCATCCCCCCCTTGCCCTTTGCAACAGGCACCGTGTTGGAACCTATTTCGGGCCCGCAAAATGCACCAGCCGCAGTACTGAAACTGCCTTTGGCAGCCCCCGCAAAAAAAACAGACTTTGTTGTGCCAAAGCCTACCGCATCGTTACAGAATGAACGCAGTAACTTGCTGAACGGCGTTTTGATGGCAACCGCGCATGGGCTTTTGGTGCCACAGCCAGACCCCTCGCCAAACAGGGGACCCACGCCGTCAGCACACCAAGCAGAGCAAATGCACTTGCGTTCGGAAAGTGCAATCCAGGAACCTGAAAGCAATTTTGCAATCATTGACGTAATCGAGCAGGGTGCCGCAGATATTCGCGCGCCCCTCAAGGCTGGGCCTGCCCAACATTGCACAGACAGCCACCTGTTGGATATCGCCAGCTGGGCGTCAAATGAACGCTTTGCCATCGGATTAGCAAACCACCGCATGGCCATGATGCAAGACCTTGATCAGCCTGACGCAACGGCGTCCTTGAATCTGACAAGATTTTATCTGCACGCAGGATTTGGTGCCGAGGCAGAGGCATCCTTACAACTTGCCGCGCATTCAGCCAATCACGCGAAAATTTTGACCACCCTCGCCCGGGTGATGGATGACCAGATCCTAAAGGGGCCACGCCCATTTGAAGGCATGGAAACATGCAGCAATGCAGCGGCGCTCTGGGCGGTTATAACCTTGCCCGAAACCGCAGATCACGGCCCGATTAATAAAGCGGCATTGTTGTCTGCGTTTACAGATTTACCTAGCCATCTACGTCAACATCTGGCCCCGCGCCTTAGCCAAAAACTGGCGCAGCTTGCCGACCCGGATCTGGCCAAAAAAATCCTACAAATCGCCAGTCGCAGCCCGCCAAACAACAGCGGCGCACAGGCCTTGGCTGCAGCCCAAATAGCGCTGCAAACTGGTGACACGGGCCAGGCACAAGCGGTGATGTCGGAACTGGCGCAAATCGAATCCGAACAGACACCAAAAGCCTTGGCAAGATTGGTGAAATCACAGTTTGCGACCAAAACTGCGATCGATCCAGATCATGCTGCGTTGCTGGCTGCCCTTGCAATCGAACATCGTGCGCTGGCGATTGGCGCAGAGCTGCGGCAGGCCCATGTTATGGCCCGCACTGCAAACCAGGAATATCACACTGCGCTAGAGGCCCTAAGTTTGGTAAAAAAACATGACGGTGTAGCCGCCTGGAAAGCGCTGGTTCAGCCCGTGGCCCAGCGCGTCACCCAAGAGTCTGAAGACGCGCTCTTTTTGCAGTTGGCTCTATATGACTTTTCCAAAAATGCCCGCAGTCTAGACCCGGAAGTGACAAATGCCCTGGCAAAACGGCTTATGAATCTGGGCTTTAGCGCAGAGGCGCAAAAATTTGCCTCCCTGGGGGCCGAAGGGGCAATTGGCCGCGCACGGCGGATTTTGCGCGCTGAGATTGCTCTGAAACAAGATCAGCCAAGACAAGCCCTCGCGCATTTATTGGGTATGCAAGGACCAAAGATCGATGCGCTGCGGGCGCGGGCCTACCAAGGTGCCGGTGAATATGCAGCCGCTGCTGCGCTTTATCGGGAATTGGGTCAACCAGCAGAGGCCGAGCAGATTGCCTGGCACAGCGGCAATTGGGCGGCGCTGGCTGCGGCGGAATTCACCCCGCACAAGACCATTGCAAACCTACTTATTGACGACTCGGCAACGGACAATGCCGCCGATTCCACAGCTGTCACCCCCGTTAGCCCAAAGCAAAACCAGGTGCTGTTAGCCAAAAGCATGGTCGCGCGCCAGGCTTTACAAGATCTGCTGCAAACCCACCAATTTGAAAGCGCGCTAAACACCCCATAGGCTAAAAAACCAGTGGCGATGGTTACGATTTCTAAAGGAGATCGCGTTTAGGTTTGAAACATCAGCAGAAAGCCGATGGGTCACAAATGATCAAAACCTACACATTGATGACATGGATTTTTCTTGCCCTGCCAACGGCGTCTGGGGCTTGGGCCATGACCCACGACAACAGCGAAGTTTGCGACAATTCTGCCCGGTTTGCGGCGCAAAAAACCGGCGTTCCGCTGCCCGTCTTGTTGGCCATAACTCGCGTGGAAACCGGGCGCAAAGCAGATGGCAAAATTGCGCCCTGGCCCTGGACAGTCAACATGGAAGGCAAAGGCATTTGGTTTGCCAGCCAGTCCAAAGCATTGGACTATGCGCAAAGCCACCACACCGGCGGCAGCCGCAGCTTTGACATTGGCTGTTTTCAGATCAACTACCGTTGGCATGGGGCCGCGTTTGATACGATCAGCCACATGTTTGACCCGAACGCCAACGCGCTTTATGCCGCGACATTTTTGAAACAGCTCTATCTTGAAACCCAAGATTGGTCGCGCGCCGCCGGTGCCTATCATTCACGCACGCCAAAATATGCTCTGAAATACCGCGCGCGTTTTGATCGGTTCTTTGCTCAGATTCCGACGCAAGATCAAACAGCCGTTACGCCAGCCGCCACCAGCAAAAACATCCCACCGACAGGGGCTCTGCGACCAAACAGGTTTCCCCTATTGCTTGCAAATTCAGCCCCCAGCACTTTGGGCTCGCTTGTGCCTGCTGACCTTGCCGCCGCGCAGCCCTTGTTTGGGGGCTGAATGGGCAAAATAGCCAACCCAACCATTCTATTGGCGCTCGCCCTGATGGCGATTATCGTGATGATGATCCTGCCCATGCCCGCCTGGGTGCTGGACATCGGCCTCGCGGCCTCCTTTGCGCTGGCCATCCTGATTTTCACCATCACGTTGTTTATCGAAAAACCTTTGGATTTCTCATCCTTCCCAACCGTGTTGCTGGCGGCTTTGATGCTGCGGCTGTCGCTGAACATCTCTTCCACCAAATTGATCATTGGCCAGGGTCACACCGGCACCCAGGCCGCTGGTAATGTCATTCAGGGCTTTGCGAATTTTGTCATGGGCGGCAGTGTTTTTCTGGGTTTGGTGGTGTTTTGCGTGTTGTTAATCGTGAATTTCATGGTCATCACCAAGGGTGCCGCGCGCATGGCAGAGGTTGGTGCGCGGTTTGCCCTGGACGGCATGCCAGGCAAGCAAATGGCCATTGACAGTGACATGTCCGCTGGTGCGATCGATCACACACAGGCCCGTCTGCGCCGCGAAACGGAACAACAAGAAACCACCTTTTTTGGCTCTTTGGATGGGGCATCGAAATTTGTTAAAGGCGACGCGGTAGCCGGGCTTTTGATCACGCTGCTCAATCTCGTAATGGGCCTGTGTATGGGGGTGCTTGTGCATAAAATGCCCATTGGTCAAGCCTTTGAAACATACGCAATTTTGACCGTTGGCGACGGGTTGGTCACGCAAATCCCCGCTGTGATCATTTCCATTGCGTCGGCGCTCCTATTGGCGCGCGGTGGGGCAAAAGGGGCCACGGATTTAACGTTGGTGGCACAGCTTGGAAACCACCCGGCGGCCCTGGCCACGGTCGCCTTTCTGATGGTCAGTTTTGCACTGGTTCCCGGTTTGCCGTTTCTGCCCTTTATGCTTGGGGGGCTGGCCCTGGGCACGGTGGCCTATATTGTGCGCAGAAACAAAAAAACGCCCCAAATCGAACCCACTGACACGGTGCCCATCTCGGCCGAACAAACCATGGGTGACATTCTGGCACTGGATGACATCCACCTTGAATTTGCCCCTGACCTCATTGATCTGGTTCTGGATCCCGGCACAGGACTGGATGCGCGTATCAAAAGCATGCGCAATCATGTGGCCACGGCCTTTGGGCTGATCCTGCCCGAAATTCGCTTAACCGACAATCACGCCCACCCCGCGGGTACCTACAGCATACGATTGCAGGGCGTCATGACCACCAAGGCACATTTATCGCCGCATCAGGTTCTGGCGCTTTTGCCCGAGCCACCCAAAGATATGCCAGAGGGCCAGGATGTGAACGAACCGGTCTATGGTGCCCCTGCGCGCTGGATCGCTGCTGAACACCAAGAAGAAATGGCCCTGCAGGGGATCACAGTGGTTACGCCAACCGAAATCCTGGCCACCCACTTGCTGGAAACCATCAAGCAGAATTTCAGCCGTCTGCTTACCCTGAAAGCCTTGCAGATCCTGCTGGATGAGATGGTTTCCCTGTCTGATCCGCAGCGGGCAGAAGCCAACCGAAAACTGTTGGATGAATTGGTGCCTGACAAGTTGACATTGGAAATGCTGCACCGCGTGCTGCGACTGTTATTGGACGAACAAGTGTCGATCCGCAATCTGCCTTTGATCATGGAGGCCATTGTCGAAGTGCGCAGTCCGCATGCCAGACCAGAGGCCATCTGCGAACATGTGCGGCAGCGGCTTGGCTTTCAAATGGTGGCGGATATGCGGCGCGAAGACGGGACAATTCCTTTGGTGCAATTGGCCCCAGAATGGGAAGATACGTTTTCCAGTTACGAGTTAGAGACCGACGGCGGTGCCCCCGATATTGCCCTGCCACCCGACTTGTTTCACAATCTGGCCAACGCTTTATCTGAACGGCTTGCCGGCCTCAGCGACAAGGGCACCTTTCCTGCGGTTGTCACATCCACCCGCCGCCGGCGTTTTTTACGATCTTTGATGTCAGCCAAGGGCATCCGAAATCCCGTACTTTCTTTTGAAGAAATTGGGCTAGAAGCCCGGCCCGCGCTTGTAGGAGTCGTGCCCGCGTGACCGACAGTTTGCAGCAAATCTGGCCCCTGATAGACCGGCAGTTTTGGCTTTGGGCCACGGTGTTTTTGCGGGTCGCCGCCGCCAGCTCTTTGATGCCCGGTTTTGGGGAAAGTGCCGTGCCCCTGCGGGTGAAACTTGCG
This sequence comes from Cognatishimia sp. WU-CL00825, assembly GCF_040364665.1. Taxonomy (NCBI): domain Bacteria; kingdom Pseudomonadati; phylum Pseudomonadota; class Alphaproteobacteria; order Rhodobacterales; family Paracoccaceae; genus Cognatishimia; species Cognatishimia sp. WU-CL00825. The sequence continues at coordinate 77,173 of NZ_BAABWX010000002.1, read as the reverse complement.
ATGGCCGTCGCCCTGACTTTGGCTGTAACGCCCGCGCTGCCCACCGAGACGCCCGCCCACGGCCTGCCGCTGTTTACAACCATCTTGCGCGAAACCACGATTGGCCTGGTGCTGGGGTTGGGGCTGCGGGCCTTTGTTTTCACGTTGCAGACCGCAGGGGCGATAGCAGCCAACGTAACCTCGCTTTCGCAGTTATTTAACAATGGTTCAGCAGAGCAATTGCCCATTATTGGCCATGCCTTAAATATCGCCGGACTGACCCTGATCTTTGTGACGGGCTTGCATATCACATTTGTTGAGTACCTGCTTTCATCTTACAGTATTTTTCCGCTGGGCGCATTTCCCGACCGCTCAACGCTCACCCCTTGGGGCGTTGAGCAAGTTGCCCGCAGCTTTCAATTTGCCTTTCAACTTGCCGCACCTTTTGTGATTTTGTCTCTGCTATACAATGTCACCCTGGGTATCGTGAACCGCGCAATGCCGCAGCTGATGGTGGCTTTGGTTGGCGCGCCCTTTATCACCGGGGCCAGCCTCGTTTTATTGATGATCACCGCGCCATTTTTACTGTCGGTCTGGCTTGCGCGCTTCACGCTATTTCTTAGCAATCCGTTTTAGGCCCCAGAATGTCAGACAATATCAGCCCCGATGACAAGCCTTTTGACGCGACGCCGCGTAAATTGCAAAAGGCGCGGGAAAAAGGCGATATTGCCCGTTCTGCGGACCTGGCCGTGGCCGCCTCTTATTTTGGTTTTCTCACCATTTGCCTGACGGTTGGGGCGGTCTCTTTGTCAAAATTGGGCAGCGTGCTGGCCGGAATACTGTCAAAATCGCACGTTTTGGCAAATCAGGGGTTTTCAGAACGCGGCAGCGTGGTTTTTGGTCAAATTTTTCGCCAAATCACCCTGCCCGCCGCCGCTTGGCTTATTGGTCCTGCGGTCTTTGTTTTGGCTACGATTCTGGCCCAGCGCAGTTTTGTGGTCACGCCTTCCAAACTGAATTGGCGTGCCTCGCGGATCAACCCCATCAAAAACGCCCAAAACAAATATGGGCGCTCGGGTCTGTTTGAATTTGCCAAAAGCGCCACGAAACTGGTGATCTATTGCTTATGTCTATGGGTATTTTTACAAGCCCACGCGGCCGAAATCCTGTTCAGTGTGCACCTGACAGAGCGCCAATCCATCGCTTTGATGTTTGATCTGGTGGTCAAGATGCTCATCGCGGTTGCCACCATCGCCTTTGTCATTGGCACCATTGATTATCTTTGGCAGCAGGCCCAGCTTCAGCGTCGCAACAGAATGACGCACAAAGAAATGATGGACGAATCTAAAGACGCGGAAGGCGACCCGCATTTCAAACAAAAACGGCGGCAAAAGGCGCTAGAGATCGCAAACTCCCAAATGATGGCCAATGTGCCAACCGCTGATGTGATCGTGGTTAACCCCACCCATTACGCCGTGGCGTTGAAATGGCATCGCAACAAGCAAAACGCGCCCAGCTGTGTCGCCAAGGGCACCGATCAAGTGGCCCAACGGATCCGCGCGCTGGCGCAGGAAAACGGTGTGCCCATTCACAGCGATCCCCCTGTCGCGCGCGCCCTGCATGCAGAGCTGAACCTGGGGGATGAAATTCCAACCCAGCACTATCAAGCTGTCGCAGCCGCCATCCGCTTTGCCGATCAGATGCGCAAACGCAATTGGAGAGCCCGGTGACAAAAAGCACCCGTCAAAAACAAACAGAATTGTTGCAACTGGCGCAGCTTAAATTTCAATCAGATCAAATGGGAATGGCGGCCTTGGCCCGTCAAGAAACCGCGCTGAAACGCCACCTGAAGGATTTGAACCAAAGCGAAAAACACCTCTGCAAAACCACCAGTTCTGATGCAGTACTGCAACGGGCCAATGCGATTTTACCCTGGCAAAACTGGGTGGCCCAACGCCGGGATCAGATGAATATAGAACTGGCGCAAGTCATGGCACAAAAAGAATTTGCACGCGCTGCCATGCGCCAAAGCTTTGGGCAAGTAGAGGCCGCAAAATCCCTGCTTGCCCAAGCGCTTAGAACCGAACAACAAACTGTAAAGCGCCAGACATACCATCGCAGCTAGACGTCTTGGCGCGCGATGTCTTGGATAAGCACTTCGGTGACCATCGGCCCCAAAATATGGAGCGCAACATCAAACAACGCGCGGCGCAGGCGGTCCAAAGTCTGGGTATCGGTAAATGCCCCGCTAAACCCACCCAGATTGGCGTGATCAAACATAACCTGTAAAAACGCATCGCGCAGTTTTGGTTCCCGGGCAAAAACAGTTTCACGTTGACCGCCCTCTATTTCCAGGCTCAGCGAAATCACCACCAAAGAGGCCACGGTTTCATTTTCAACGACCGGCACAACAAATTGGTTGTTTAATTTCACAAATTCGCGACTGGCCAAGTCTGCGTCGGTGGGGTCGGGGCTTGTGGTACTGGCTGGCACATGGGCGACCGCGCTGCCATCCCCGCAAGGGGCAGTTTTCGCCATCTCTGGGGGTGGTTTTGCGGTCATTAACCCCGCGCCAACGCCGGCTCCAACCCCGATGATCAACAATATGACTGGCCACAGAAACTTCATAGCTTTCCCTTAAAACGGCAATATCTTGTCGACGATTTGCTGCCCAACACGCGGCTGTTGCATATCGCTGATCTGGCCTCTGCCCCCATAAGAGACCCGGGCCGACGCAATTTTGTCATAGGTGATTTCATTGCGACGCGAGATATCCTCGGGCCGCACAAAACCGGTGACAAAAAGTTCGCGCAGCTCGTTATTAACCCGTACTTCTTGCAGGCCCGAAATCGACAAAACCCCGTTTGGCAAAACCTCGATCACGGTGGCCGCCACTCGCAACGCCAGCTTTTCCTTGCGCGACACAGATCCGTCCCCTTGGCTGGCGCTTGACGAATTCAGCCCCACGGCCTCGCCCATGGTTGCGCCGTCAGGTAGCTTTCGATCAATGCGCTGCGGAATACCAAAAAACTGGGGAATCGACAGGCTTTCAGACCCGCTGCGCGACCGGTTGGTGGCATTTGAAATTTCGGCCTTTTCATCAATTTCGATCACCACGGTCAGAATGTCGCCCCGCCCCATAGCGCGCCGATCCCCCAACAAGGACGAGCGTTGGCGACTCCATAACGAGGCTTGATCGTGGTAATTTTTGCGCTGTGCTATGCGTGGCAAACCCGGGGCCAGCATGGCCACATGCTCATCTGATTGCGCGGTTTCCGAAAAGTCCGGGGCTTTGCCGATATGGCCAGACCCGCTGCACGCCCCCAACACAAATCCTGTTAGAATCGCGGTAAAAAACCTAAAAAGCCTCATGACGTCCTCATTGCTGCACCAATACAGTGCGATCTGCTTGTACGATGCCAACCACGGTGGATCGTGACGCTAAGTTCATCACCCGCAGCATGTCACCAATCGCCGCGCGCCCCAGGGACCGCCCGCCGGTTTTGATAGTCAGCACCGAGGTCTGAAAAACCAATTGCACCAACTGATTGCGTTCAATCAAAGCAGGTGGGCCAACGTCGCCAAACCGGATCGGTCGCCCCGGATAAAGTGCCACACGTGCTTCTTGTCCGATCACTTGCGCCGTGTCTGCAAAGGTACCTGAAATCACCGCGTCTCTCAGGCCCAGAACCTCGGCGGTGATCACACTGCGCGGGCGTATCACCTGGGTAGAGACCACCACATCGGCCAGTGACCAACAGGGGAAAATCACAAGGAAAATCCCTGCCAGCACCCGTCGCCGGACCAAAGGCAAAAGCAACAACATCAGCGCACCTGCGCGGTCGCGCCAAGCATCTGGTCTGCCGCTGAAATGACCTTGGCGTTTAATTCATAGCCCCGTTGCGCCTCGATCAGCTCTGTCACTTCGCGCACGGCATCCACCGAACTGTCTTCCAAATAGCCCTGCCGCAGGGAGCCCAACCCGTCGACTCCGGGCGTCGAAACCTGCGCGTCACCCGAGGCTTCGGTGGCTAGAAATAGATTGCCGCCCAGCGCCTCAAGCCCCTTGGCATTGGTAAAACCTGCCAGATTGAACTGGCCCAAAAGCTGGCCAGCGACGGCCTCTTGAAAATAGGCATATAGTTCGCCTGCCCCATTGATCGACACGCTGCGCGCATCCGCAGGCACCACAATTTCCGGCGCAATCGCATAGCCATCAGAGGTGACTATAACCCCCTCGGCGTTACGTTTCAGCGCCCCATCGCGGGTATAGGCGGTTTGGCCTGACGGCAGCGTCACCTCTAAATAACCACGCCCATCAATGGCAAGATCCAGATCGCCGCCGGTTTGCGTCAACGACCCCTGCGCCAGATGCACCGTGACCGCCGTTGGCCGCACCCCAAGCCCAAGCTGAACACCCGTCGGTAAAACCGTGCCATCCGATGCACTGACGGCTCCCGGTCGGCTGTGTTGCTGATAATGCAAATCTGCAAATTCAGCGCGCCGAGCGTTATAGCCTGTGGTGGACATATTCGCGAGATTATTGGAAATCGTTTCAACCCGCATCTGCTGGGCGCTCATGCCGGTGGCGGCAATTTTCAAAGCACGCATTTTAGCCTCCTGTGGTTAACGAATGAGAGTTTGCAAAGCAGCCTTCACCCGCTCGTTTTCGGTGTCTAAGAAACTCTGGCCCATTTCATAGGCGCGCTGCACCTCGATCATGCGGGCAATTTGGCTGATGGCATCTACGTTAGAGCCTTCTAAAAAGCCCTGCTTTATCTTGGTGGTTAAGGCCAATTCAGCCCCTGACGGCACCTGCATCAACACGCCGTCCTGACGCTGTAGTTCACTTTTGTCAGCCGGTTGAAACACGCCCACTTGCCCAATCAATCGACCATCAGCGCTGATGCTGCCATCCTCGGCGATTTGCAGTGATGTCGCGTCGGGCGGAATAAAAATCGGCGCTTCGCCCACGTCCAACACCGGATATCCCTGTGCCGTCACCAGATCGCCTGCATTGTTTGGGGTAAAGGCCCCAGCCCGGGTCAACCGCGCCCCATCCGGCGTTTCGACCATGAAAAACCCATCCCCTTCAATCGCAAGATCAAACCGGCCCCCTGTCTGCGTCAAGCTGCCCTGCGCAAAAGAGGTCAGGGCCACATTGCCATGCGCCATCGAGACAGATGCGCCGCCAGCGGAACGATGCACATGTTCTGAAAACACCAGCCCCTGCTGGCGAAATCCGGTTGTGGCGGCATTTGCAATATTGTTGGCCACAACATCCATTTCGCGAAACAAACCCATTTGGCGGGTCAACGTTGTATATCGCGTGGCGTCCATGCTCATCCTCCGGCCAAAAGCGGCACAAGCTGCGTTTGAAACAAGGCCACTAGCGTGGCGGTCATAAAGTCCATCGACACCCAAAACACGCCGACAATTGCCAGTAATTTTGGCACAAATGTCAGGGTCAATTCCTGGATCGACGTCAAAGCCTGAAACAGGCCGATGATCAGGCCAACCGCCAACGCGACTGCCAGAATTGGGGCAGACACCATGGTTGCCGCCCAAAGCGCCTGGCGCAAAACATCATAAAAGGCGGATTCCGATAGCATCAGACCGGCATCCGCAGAATTTCTTGATAGGCCTCAACCACACGGTCACGTATGGTAACAGCGGTTTCCACCGCCAGCTCAGCTTGGGACAATGCGTGTACCAATGCGTGCGGATCGGCGCCGCCAGCCATGCTGTTAAGCGACGCTTGTTCGCCCCGCTGCACAGAGGCGACGGTTTCCTGCATCACGTCGCGAAATAGCGTGCCTGGATCCACATTTTCTTGTGGCGACGTTGCCGGACGAGAGGCCACATATCTTTGGGCCGCATTCAAAGTAGAGATATCCATTCTGGATGTCCTTTCACATTTAGCGGCGCAATAAATCCAACAGCGCGCTGCTCATCTGACGGGTTTGGTCAAAAATTTTCAGGTTGGCCTCATAGCTGCGCTGCGCTTCGCGCGCGTCCGCAATTTCGATGATCAAATTCACATTCGATCCCTCGTAATATCCGCCCGGGCCAGCCAACGGGTGGCTGGGGTCAAAGTGCTGCACCCCGGTGCTGGGGTCCAAGGACACTCGCCCCAATTCCACGCCCTGCCCCCTTGGCAAAAAAGCGACGGTTTTGCGCCGATAGCCGGGCGTGTCCGCGTTGGCGATGTTTTCAGAAAGGTGTCGCAGGCGCGCCGCTTGGGCCTGCAAACCACTGGCCGTCACACCCAAAGTTTTTGAAAAATCTGACATGATGCCCCCGCTTACCTACGGCCAAGCGAAAGGCGCTGCATTTTCAGCCAGGCCTTATAGATGGCAAGCGCGCGGTCGTGCTGTTGCTTCACCTCAACCGCCTGCATCATTTCGCTTTCCAGCGTCACGTTGTTTCCGTTGGGGTCCTTGCTTTGGCCTTGATCCAGAAAAACAGCGGGGCTGTGTGTGCCCATTTGCTCAGCCGTCAGATGCGCTGCGCGGGTAGCCTGCAGTCCAACCGGGCCAGTTCTAGCCCTGAGTTGAGTTGCAAACGGCACCACACGCCGCGCCACATAGCCGGGCGTGTCAGCATTCGCCATGTTTTGTGCCACGACATTTTGTCGGGCGGCCGCATGAACGGCCATGGCATGTGCCATTTTGAAAACACCTAAATCTTCAAACATTGGGGCTTCTCCCTCCAGTGCATAAAGCAAGGCTTAACCCCGATTCCTTTAGAAATTCTTTCAAGCAACATCGGAGGAAAAAATGACCACAGACCCTATGGCCTGTTTAAAGGCCGCGCTTTCAGCAATCGACGAAACACAGTATATTGGGCGTGTAAGCCGCATAGAACACAACATACTGCGGGTAACTGGCCTGAATGCCGTGGCCCATGTTGGCGATAGCGTGCATCTAGAGCGATCAGACATGCCGCGACTCAGCGGCGAAATCGTTCAAATTCATCAAAATGATATTTCAATTTTACCAGATTCAGCCCCGTTGGGTATCGGCATCAACGCGGCGGTGGTCCTGCGAGGGCCTAATTCCATCGCGCCATCCTTGGCCTGGATTGGCCGCATAGTTGACCCTGATGGCCAGCCGCTTGACGGGCAACCTTTGCTCAGGGGGCCAAAACAGTACAGCCATACCGCTGCGCCATTGCCCGCCGCGCATCGCCGCGCCCTGGGTGCCAGACTCAACACCGGCCTCGCGGCACTCAACACAATTCTGCCCATCGTCAAAGGCCAGCGTATTGGGCTTTTTGCCGGATCTGGCATTGGCAAATCCAGTTTGCTTGGCCATTTGGCCCGCACCCTAGAAGGCGACGTGACGGTCCTGGCTCTGATCGGCGAGCGCGGTCGCGAATTGCGCAGTTTTGTCACCGATATCTTGGGTCCCCAAGGCATGCAGCGCACGGTTGTGGTGGCCGCGACCTCTGATCAATCGCCCATTTTGCGCCGGCGCTGTGCGCTTTCTGCCATGGCCGTTGCCGAATTTTTTCGTGATCAAGGCAAGCAAGTGGTGTTTTTGGCAGATTCCATCACCCGATTTGCCCAGGCCCACCGCGAAATCGCCGCAGCTGCCGGCGAGGCCCCCGTATTGCAAGGGTTTCCACCTTCGACCTCGCACGCGATCATGGGGCTTTGTGAACGTGCTGGCCCGGGGGCCGATCATCGCGGTGACATCACTGCGGTGCTTTCCGTTCTGGTGGCAGGGTCTGATATGGACGAGCCAATTGCCGATATCATGCGCGGCGTGCTGGACGGCCATATCGCGTTGGATCGCGCGATTGCCGAACGCGGGCGTTTTCCCGCCATAGATGTTTTACGATCTGTGTCCCGAAGCCTGCCAGCCGCCGCCACAGAAGCAGAAAACGCCATGATTTCCCAGCTGCGCTTTCACCTTGGCTGCTATGACCAGAACGAAACCATGGTGCGCGCTGGGTTGTATTCAGAAGGCGCGGATGCTGATCTGGACATCGCCATTCGCCTGTGGCCCGATTTGGACCGCTTTATTGGCCAAGCCGAGCCCGGCAAAATTAGTGACAGTTTTAAACGTTTGGAGTTGCTGTTGCGCCGTCATGCCAAACCCGCCACCCCAGCGCCTCAACCCCAATCTCAGTCGCAAGCCCAGCCGCAACCCCGGCAAAACACCAAGCTAAGTTAACAAATGAGCACGTCAATGTGCCAGCAAAGTCACCGCAATTTGCGACGCGCTCATCACGGCGCTTTGCTGCAATTGATCCATCAATAAGAACCGCTGAATCAGTTTCTCGCGCTGATCTTCTGCAGCAAAATCCGCCAGTTCGGTGATGCCAAAAACCTGTTTTGTCCGTTCTTCAAATACGCCAAGCTGTTGGTCTATATCCAGTGACGCAAAGGACTTGGGCAGCGACAGCGCTCTTTCAAACACCGCCCGCATCGGCGGATCACCCATGATCTGAAACCATTTGGCGGCCTCGCTGCTGTTGTCATCCACAATGTCAGACAGCCCGCGCTCCAAGTTCAGCGCCAAGCGAAACGATTCGTCGATTTCGCCAACCGAGCTCTCAAACGACCGTGCTTCAAATTGACGGATCATCTGGGCAACCGTGCCCTCGCGCTTTGTGTTTGGCACGCCCAAATCCCCAAAGCCAAAGGCCCGCGCAAAGGCTTGATAGCGCCGATCCGTCAGTTTGTTGGCCAAAGCATCTGCCGAAATACTGCCATCCTCAAGGATACGTTTAATAAAGGCCTTGGCGTCAATGTCCTCAGACAGGCCAAAGGCGCTCAGCGCCACGCGCAACAAACGCCGGTCGTCCACCAATTGCTCGGCCGTATCAATCGCCCCAATATTGTCGCGAAAATACTCGGTTTCATTCACCATATCAGGCCGGGCATTAAATGCAGCGGTCTGGGCGGCTTTGGTGCGAGACAGCAGGCTCCAGCCCGCATAGCCACCAATGGGTAAGATCGGTTGAAAACTCATGAGAACCGCGCCGCCAACAAGCGCTCTTCGCGTGGCATCAACGCTCTGAGCGAGCGCAAACACTGATAGAATCGCCCTTCCACCACCGCCGCTGTCGCTGCCGCCAGATAGCCGCGACTGTCCGGGTCAATCATCACTTGGCTCAACTCTTCAATGCGTCGCAGCAATTGCTGACAGGCCTCCTCCGGCTCTGCGTCGCCAGACAGCACAAGCTGGGTATAATAACAGGCCCGGCGCACCGGGGTTGTGGCCTCTTCGGGGTGGATGGCATCTTTCAGGCGCAGAATATTGGCATTGGGGGTCACAATCGACAATCGGCTGCGTCGATCGCCATTTTCGATCACAGCCCCATTGATCAACACCCGCTCTTTTGGACTTAGTTTCAATATCAATCCGCTCATGGCAAATCACTCCTTTGGCGCAGTCCTTTCAGAATGGCCACGTTGATTTCCAGCAAAGCTGCAACCGTCACTTCTCCATCCAGCACCTTTCGCGAGTGATGGTGGGTGAACTCTGCCAAATAGAATATTCTGGCGCGCAACTCCTTGGGCAGCAGATTGTCCTGGCTGGCCACGTCGCAGGCCAGAACCGTCCAAAATTGTGCGTTGTCATGCAGCGCTTCAGCCAAAACGCCAAAGCTTTTGGCTGTGTCACCAGCGGCATCACGCAATTGGTGCGTAAGGCGCGCTAGCGTATCATATTCAATTTGGCGCGGTGGGCGCAGCATGGGTGCAGGACTTGAATAAGCCTGCTTAGCAAGAGATTGCGCAGTCACGGTTGGTCCTTCCTGGTCTCATTTTCATCAAGCACCTGAGGCGCGCCAAAACGCGCCTCAGACCGCGTTAGACTCGGAAGAGTGAGAGAATGGACTGCGGAGCAGAGTTTGCAATCGACAGGGACTGCGTGGCCAATTGCTGTTGCACTTGCAACGCCTGTAACCGTGCCGAGGCTTCTTCCATATTGGCATCAACCAATGCGCCGATCCCGGATTTCATCGAATCTGTGAGCTTGGTCACGAAATTCGTCTGAATTTCGATCCGCCCCTCAACAGAGCCAAAAGCCGCCGTGGCATCAATACTGGTGTCAATCAGCGTTTCGATTGTGCCCAGCGCCGCCGTGGCCGCAACCGCCGTAGAGACATCGATCGACGACAAAGCCCCTAGGCCGCCCGATCCTGCATCCACGAACTGACCGGTTATGGTCACATCAGTTGTGGCATCATTGGTGAAATCAAGCTGGCCCGTGCCCACAAAATCCACCACCAGATCAGCAATATTTAACGCGTCAATGGCGTTTTTCAGCCCCGCGGCGGCCAGATCAGACGTATTGTTGCCAGCGGCCACGTCATTTGCTGTCAGCGTATAAGAGGCGACCTGACTGCCGATGGTGATGTTCACCCGGTCCCCGGCTGTGAATGCCGCCCCTGCTGTGTCATCGATTACAATATTGTCGGTGCCGCCGCCATTGTCCAAAGACAAAACAACCGTGTCACCGTCACCCGAAGGTGTCCCGCCCGAGGAGCCAAAAATATCGTTGGCGGTATAGCCCGAACTGGCCAGATTTTGTGCCGTCACCGTGATCGAAGAGGCGGTCACGTTGCCACTGGAATCGCGATCCAGCGAGGCCAAAACCGCGGTGCTGCCTGTGGATCCGTCCACCAGATTTAGGCCATTGAACTGGGCGGCCCCAACCACCGATTGAATTTGACTGGTCAGCGCATCAACATCCGCATCCAACTTGGCGCGGTCCACGTTGTCGCCCTGGGCCGTCGCAATGATTTCCTTCATATCGATCAGCAAATCCGTCACGGTTTCTGCCGCGTTACGCGCCACAGCCACTGTGGATTTCCCAAGCGACAGGCTCTCAGAGATCGACTTGAACCCCTGGACGTCACTCTCCATAATCTTGGAAATCGCCCACATCGCAGAGCTGTCAGAGGCGGTTGCGACCCGTTTGCCGGTAGAGATTTCAGACTGCACCCCAGCCAGGCTGGAATTGATGTGTTTCAAAGTTTGCAGCGCGATCATTGCGCTGTTGTTTGTCAGAATGCTGGACATAGCACTTCCTTAATAAAATCAGCGCTTTGCGCTGAGTTGCACATTCCACCTTTACGGTGGTCAAGAGCATCTTTCTGACGATACAAGTGGCGCATTGGCCCCTGTGCCACCCCTTTGGGTGCGTTTTCACAATGACGCGCCAAGTGCTAATGGAGTGCTAAATCCCAAGCGCGCTTTAAGCCGCATTTAAAACAAATCTCGGTCCGCAATCTCACGCGCGTTTTTCCAGGTCGCGGCCAGTGCGCTTGGCAAAACTATGGCGTTTGCCACCGGCGTCATAGGTTTCAAGCCCCTCTTGCACCTGGCGCAGGTCCCGCAGGCGATCAGCGGCGGCGCGAATGCCCTGCATCGCGCTTTCCAACAGGCTTTGATTATTAAGCATGCGGGATTTCAGGGGAGCCATCACCGGCAATTGCTGGCCTTCAATGCGGGCAATCTGGGCCAGCAATTCTTCTTTTTCCTGCAGCAGATCGCCAAGCGCCCGCAGGTTTCCGGTCAACAGATGTGCCCGTTCTTGGGTCAGCAACCGATCAAGATCGGCCAGAATGGTATGAACGTCATTTGGCATGTTCTGTCTCCTTCAGCGCCTCAAAAAACGCCTCTGCCAGACCAATGCCACCCGCCTGGGCCATTTGACCGGCCTGTTCCTGCCGCAAGAAAGAAGCAAATTGATCTTCTCCGGCTCCGCCGCCAAACGACTCGCTGGTCTGGCCAAGCCCAGCCCCTTTCAGCATTTCAGCCAAAAAATGCGCTTCCAGCTTTTGCGCCGCATGTCGCAGCGCCACATCACTTTGACGGGCAGGGTTGGTGGTGCCACCCACTGGATCAATCGGCATAAAGTACCTCCAAGTTGAAATGTCTTTTTCCATTTTGGCGGCAAACGGTTAAATAATTGGTAAGGGCCCTTGGGGGATAGTCACGCCATCTGGAAGAATCCGAGGCTGAAATGATCACCCTGCCCCAAGAGCCAACCGCCAAAAATCCACAGCTTGTAAAAACAGGCGATGCAATTGTGGCTGACGCGCAAAGCCCAAGCGCGCCAACCGCAGAAGGCGATTTTCACGACATATTCTTGGCCTTGGACAAACTGCGCTCCGCTGACCCAAGTCAGCCATTTCTGGAAAACGACGCAAAACCGCTGGTCGCAAAGTCAGCATACCAACCAACAGATCAAGACGCCGCAGAGACACAGGTTTTGTCAGAACAGGTTGCCGTCGCTGAACCTAAGGCAAAGCAGGCGGGTCGAATTTCTTTGCCAGCCAACACGCCCGCCAACGATGCCACGGCACAATTCCCGGCGGCAACGCCCACCACAACTGGGCCAGCGCAACCAGCCACCCAGACTTTGGCGCCGTCGAAAGCAAAATCAAAGGATCAATTCATCACGGCCACACCCAATACGCGCGCGTATGGTGATGCCGAGCCAACATCACTTCACCGATTGCCGCCGGTGTCCCCCGCAGCCGTCGCACCAAGCAGGTCTACGCAAGCAAAAGATCCAAGTTCTGGCCAACGTTCACTGGCCCATTCTGACAGTCCTGTTAGCCCGCTGACGGCCCCACCATCGCAACCAAATTCAGCCACAAAACAGCCCCTTGCCCAACCGACCCTGCCCCTTGCCACCCCGCAAATGCAGCCCGTTTTGCCCGGTTACACAAAAGCCGAAAGCAAGTCTCAGAAATCCGCACCGCTGCCGCTTCCAGACGCATACTTTCCAGTGCCCTCGCGTACGCAAAAGCCAATTCCCTCGGGCCCTCAGCCGCCAATTTTGCAGTCAAAAGCCCCTCAGTCACAAGTTGCGGTAAAACCAAAACCGATGACTTCCGAACCTCATTCCACCTTTGCAAAGCACGGCTCAAACGATGGCGCGCGCCCCGCGCAGCAACCTACCCCCGCCTCATCACCCGTTGTCCAACCCCAGAACACCAAAGCCCCGACTGATGCGCCCATACCATGGCGCGCCAGAACACACGGTGTCCAAAACCAGCGCACCGCAGCAACCCGTGACCCCGCGCCAATCATGCAACCCGCTGATCCGCAAGGCGATCGACCGAAAACTTACACCTTGCCCTCGCCATCCAGTCCCAGTGATTTGCAGCTGGCACCATTGCAAATGACGCGCGCAACTTCACAGCCAAATGGCGCGCCAGCCCCGGCAAAACCTGCGCTAAGCACGGTGGGATTACTGACAACGCAAACGCCACAAACGGGGGGCACAACGCCGCTTACCCTTTGGCAAAACGCCGAACACAAACCAGACTGGCCAAGCCATTTTCTGACGGCTGAATTCTTGCCCAGCACCGAACGCGCGCCTATCGTCACCGATGTCAAACCACCTGCTGCTCATATTGTGACGCGACAAATTGCACAGCATTTCCCGCAAACCCCGGGGCATCAATCTGAAATCCAGCTTTCTCCCGAAGAACTCGGTCGCGTGCGGATTTCTCTTGCCACATCCGAACAAGGCGCAACCCTGCATATTTCGGCAGACCGTCCGGAAACACTTGCTTTGTTGCGCCGCAATATTGGGCTGTTGGGACAGGACTTTGCCGCGTTGGGCTATTTGAACCTCAGCTTCTCTTTTTCCCAACAGGGTCAACGCCCTGACCCGCAACCTGCGCGCGCAGTGACACCAGACACCGCCCCCCAAACTGACACGCAATATGCCGGAAAACGCACGTCCAAGTCCCACTTTCTGCCGCCAGCAACATCCGGGCTCGACATCCGCCTATAGGAGATTTCTCAATGCACGTTTCATCCGCAACTCAGCCCAACACCAGCGGCACCACACAGGGCAGCGCTCCGGTTCTCAGCTCTGACTTTGAGACTTTTCTCAAAATGCTAACGGCGCAGATGAAAAACCAAGATCCGCTAAACCCCATTGAATCCAGCGATTACGCCACACAACTGGCGACATTTTCTTCCGTAGAACAACAGGTGCTAACAAATGACTTACTGCGCGCAGTCCAGTCTGAAATTGGCGCGATGGGCATGTCACAATTGGCAGGCTGGGTCGGGATGGAGGCCAAGGTTTTGGCTCCCGCCCAGTTTGATGGCGACTCAATTGATATCGCCACCTATCCGTTATCAACAGCTGACAGCGCCGAATTGGTGATCACCGATGCAGATGGGACCGAAATACATCGTTTTGAAATCGCAACGGACAGCGAGATCCTGCAATGGGATGGCACAGACGCCAATGGCGATCTGGTTCCCCATGGGCAGTATAGCTTCGCAGTTCAAAGCACGGTTGATGGCGCGGTTGTCGAAACCCTGCCCGCAGAGGTTTACAGCCGTATCTCAGAAGCACGTACCACCAATAACGGGGTTTATTTGGTGCTGGAGGGCGGTGCCATTGTGCATTCACAGGACGTCACTGGCCTGCGCGCCGCAGACTGATTGCGCAATTTCAGCTTGTCTTGGCTTGTTTGACGCGCGCAACTCTTTTAGCGTCCCGCCAATCCCAAGACGAGGCTGCCTGGTGATCTTATCCATACCGCTCCCCCCTGCGGAGTTGCGCGATCAAATTGCGAGCTATCTGCCCTGGTCCAAATCCGGGGCCTGGACCCCGCTGTTTGGCGGGCGCACCAACAGTGCTTGGCAGGTCTCGGCGCAAGACGGACCAGAGGCTGCGGTGTTGAAATTGTATCAGGCCCCCGCGCAAAACCCGTTGTTTCCCAACGATCCCAAAGCCGAAGCCAAATTGCTGCGACACCTAGATGGAAAAGCTATTGCACCGAAGTTAATCGCACAACTGCAGGGGCCGCACGGCCAGGGCAATCTCTATCAAGCCATTCCCGGCAGCCGCTGGACACAGGGTGTTACAGAGGTTGCCACGCTGATTCAGACCCTACATGCCATCGCGCCACCAAGCGGGTTGCGCCCAATTGCCGATGGCAGTGCTGCGGTGTTGGCGCAGGCTGACGCGATTGTTGCCAAATGTCAGCAAACCGCAGAGCTGCGCGCGTTGCGCCCTTCTGTCACCATTGCCCCCTGCTCCCAGCAGGTTTTGCTGCATTGCGATATCGTGCCCGGAAACTTGATCAGAAATGCGCAAGGTGTGCATCTGATTGACTGGCAATGCCCCGGCATTGGTGACCCCTGCGAGGATCTTGCGATTTTCCTGTCACCAGCCATGCAAATTCTGTACCGCGGCGCGGCGCTTTCCAATGTGGAAATCGCTGATTTCCTACAAGAATTCCCGGAACTCACCGCCATACGCTATCGTATGTTATCGCCGGTTTATCATTACCGCATGGCAGCCTATTGCCTGTGGCAATACCAGAACAATCGCCAAGATTACGCGGCTGGATATGCCGCCGAACTGGCGCAGTTAGCCGCTGCTTAACGCAGCTTTTTCAGGATCGCCAACGAGGCATAGCCATCAGGTTCCATCCCAATTGACCTTTGATAATTGCGCACCGCATCGATGGTCAAAGGACCGATTTTTCCGTCAATCTTCACGGTATCAAATCCCGCAGCCGTCAATCGACGTTGCAATTCTTTGCGTTCCCCAAAGGTCAGTGCGCGGTCTTCGCGCGGCCAGCGCGCCTTAATCGGGGCCCCGCCTTTGATACGATCACTTAAATGCCCCACGCCAATCACATAGGCATCTGCCGTATTATACCGCTCGATGGCATCAAAATTGCGAAAGATAAGAAACGCCGCCCCCTGATGGCCAGCTGGCAACAAAAGCGACGCCGGCCCATAGTTTTTGACGGATTTGCCCCCCAAACCACGCACGCCCAAAGCGGCCCATGCGCTGGGTTGTTTTTTGATCTTGCGATTGGCCAGGCTATAATTAAACCCACGCGGCAAGGTCACTTCAACCCCCCAGGGCACACCACTTTGCCAGCCAGACCGCTTCAAATAAGCCGCCGTCGACGCCAAAGCATCAGAGGGGTCGTCTGACCAGATATCGCGTTTGCCATCGCCGGTGAAATCCACCGCAAATGACAAATATGACGTCGGGATAAACTGCGTATGCCCCATGGCCCCGGCCCAACTGCCGGTCATATGACGCGGGCTCGTGTCGCCGCTTTGCAGGATTTTCAACGCGGCCAAAAGCTGGGCTTCAAAAAATTTGCCACGCCGCCCATCAAAGGCCAGCGTTGCCAGGGCTTCGATCACCGGCACGTCGCCGCGAAAGGTTCCATAAGCGCTTTCCAGCCCCCAAACCGCCACAACCACTTCTTTGTCCACGCCATATTTGCGTTCGATAGCGTCCAACTTGCGCTTGTGCTTGCGCAGCGCCGCCTTGCCGTTTTTCACCCGTGTATCTGAAGCTGCTGAATCCAGATAGGCCCAAAGGGTTTTGGTGAATTCCGATTGATTGCGGTCGCGGCGCACCACATCTGCGTTATAGCGCACACCTCTGAATGCCCGATCCAGCACCGGGCGCGAAATGCCCTGACGCGCGGCCCTGTTCTTAAAAGCCCGAATCCATGACTGAAACCGGGTATTGCTGGCCTTGACCGGCTGCGCCTCCAGCGCATTTGGACGCAGCACTGGCCGCAATGATGACCCAAGCTGCGCCGAAGCCACCTGGACCGGTGCAATTTGAATCGGTGCCAAATCATCAACTTGCCACCCAACTGGCGGCAATACCGGCCGCAGCGACCGCTCTGGGGCCCCAGCCATGGCTGCCGTCGCGGCCAAAATTGCAGCGCCGACCACACTCAAAAAACACTTATACATTGCACGCCTCAATAAATTTATACCTGCAAGCGTAGCCCGAAACCCGAGTCGGCAAAAGCCGTCAGGTTTTAATTCGTATGATCCGGCGATTGCCTGCGCATTTGTTCAAGACAATCCCGCAGCAACGGCACGCGCTTTGGACGAAAACTTTGCTCCAGCACTTCTAGCGCACTCATGCGGTCTAGACGAAAGGCTCGAAAATCCGCGCGCAGATGGCACCAGGCCAACAGGCAATTGCTCATCTGCATAAAGACGATGCTCAGCGGGTCAACTTCACGCTGGGTCCGCGCCCCGTTTACGTCGCTGTAATCAAACCGAACCCGTCGTTCGTCCCATGTGGCTTGCCGCAAGGTCCGCGCATCCACGCCGGGCTTTGGCATCGGCGTATAGCGCGAGGCAGACAAAACCGCATGCTGCAAACGATGCGCCTGACCGCTGGGCAAGCGCGCCCTCAATTTGGCCAAAGCTCCCTTGGCAGCCGCAGCCAAATCCGGGTCTCCAACATGCATCACTTCGCGCAGCCCCAAAACCAGCGCCTCCAACTCTTCGGCCTCAAATCCCAAAGGCGGCAGGCTCGCGTCCTCGATCAGCGTAAAGCCAAACCCAGCCTCGCCATCAATCACAGCACCCAAGCTGCGCAAACCATCGATGTCCCGATAAATCGTGCGCATAGACACGCCCATTTCATCCGCCAACACCTGCGCGGTGACCGGAGAAGGCAAACTGCGAAGGGCCTGCATGAGTTGAAACAGTCGTGTGGTGCGCGTCATAGATGCTGTATACTCCACCATGCTGACAGAAACTGGCAAGAGCTTAATCTAAGGTCTGATCAAATTGACCCACGAATAATTTACGCAGAGGACACCATGAAACCCTTTCTTGATCAGGCCATCAAAGAGGCTTTTATGGCCCTGCCAGAACAAGCGCGCCCCGGCGTGTTAAAATTGCGCGACCTTATTCTGACAGAAGCCGAAAACCTACCGCAAGTCGGCCCGGTGCACGAAGTGCTGCGCTGGGGGCAACCCAGCTTTATCACGCCCAAGGTGAAAGCCGCTACGCCCCTACGACTGGGCACCCACAAGTCCGCCACCTTTGCCTTGTTTGCCCATTGCCAATCTTCGGTGATTTCAGACTATGCGATGCGCTTTCCCGGTTGGGACAAATTGGACGGAAATCGCGCCGTGCTGTTTGACAACGTCACTGACATCGAACCCTTTCGGCTGGGCACATTAATCCGCCACGCACTGACCTATCATCTGCCCGTGGCCAAGCAGGCCTAAACACCCAACGAATCGTACGTTTCAGGCCGTGAAACGTACAAATTGTACAAATAACCAAAAGTTAAGCCGACGATCGAAGGTGTTACTTACGTCGGCGTTGCACTTTACGTTTGGTCTTGGCTGCTTTCTTTTTGGCGGCCGACATCTTGCGTTTTACAGGCCGCCCACGACCACGCCGTCCGCCTTGGCTGGGTTTTTTGCCATCTAACTCTAACAGTTCCAGCGCAATGCCGCCTGTCACCGGTGTCGCCTCGGTCAATCGCACCATACAACGTTGACCCAAGCTGATGGTCATGCCAGTTTCAGAGCCCACTAAGACGTTGTTTTCACTATCAAATTGAAAATATTCGCGGCCAAGCTCGCGCATCGGAACCAGCCCATCTGCCCCGGTTTCATCCAGTTTGACAAACACCCCAAACCGCGCAATTCCGCTGATTTTTCCGGAAAACTCATCCCCTACCCGCTCGCTTAGGTAAGACGCCAGATAACGGTCGTTTGTATCGCGTTCCGCCAGCATAGACCGACGCTCTGTCTCTGAAATATGCCCGGATGTTTGCTCAAGGTTTTCAATGTCTTGCGGCGTCAATCCATCTTTGCCCCACCCGTGAGACGCCACCAAAGAACGATGCACAATCAAGTCTGCATACCGCCGAATCGGCGAGGTGAAATGCGCATAGGATTGCAGGGCCAAGCCAAAGTGCCCAAAATTTGACGGACCGTAATAGGCTTGTGTCATCGACCGCAGCGTCGACAGGTTGATCAGCTCGGCCTCTTCGGTGCCCGCAGCATCATTTAGCAATTTATTTAAATGCTGAGTTTTTAGCACCTGCCCCTTGGCCATATTAAAGCCAGCGCTGCGCGCAACCTCTCGTAAACTATCAAGTTTTTCTGGATTTGGCTCTTCGTGAACCCGAAACAAAAGCGGCGATTGACGCGCGACCAAAGTCTCGGCTGCCGCAACGTTAGCCAAGATCATGAACTCTTCGATTAACTTATGCGCATCCAACCGATCGCGGAAATTCACCGAAGCAACCTTGCCGTCTTCGGTCAAAATCACCTTACGTTCCGGCAGATCCAAATCCAGCGGCTGACGTTCTGCACGGGCTAGTTTTGCTGCCTCATAGGCCGCATACAAAGGCGAGATAACCTCGTCCATCAGTTCAGCGCAACGTTCGTTCGGATGACCGTCTTGCGCCTGTTGAACCTCTTCATAATTCAACGAGGCAACCGACCGCATCATGCCCCGCACAAAACGATGCCCAACCTTGCGCCCCTTCGCATCCAACTGCATCCGTACAGCCAGGCAAGCCCGCGGCACGCCTTCGTGCAAAGAACACAGATCACCCGACAATCTGTCTGGTAACATCGGCACCACCCGATCGGGGAAGTAGCTGGAATTGCCGCGTTTTTTCGCTTCTTTGTCCAGTTCAGATCCCGGCGTCACATAGTGCGCGACATCGGCAATCGCGACCCAAACCACATGGCCACCAGCATTCTTTGGGTCGTCATCCGCATGCGCCCAGCACGCGTCGTCATGGTCCCGCGCATCCGCCGGATCGATGGTCACCAAGGGCATATCACGCAGGTCATCACGTTTGCCCAACGGTGCTGGTTTCGCGGCGTCTGCTTCGGCAATCACACCATCTGGAAAGGCATCGGGAATGCCATGCTGGTGGATCGCAATCAGCGATACGGCCTTTGGTGCCGATGGGTCGCCCAAACGTTCAACAATGCGCGCCCGTTGCAGCCCCATACGGCCGCATGGGCCAGATTGCTCTGCCTCAACCAGCTCGCCATCCCTGGCACCCTCAATGGCCCCAGCAGGCACCTGCCACTCTTTTTGTTCGCCTTTATCAACCGGAACAATACGTCCACCTTCGGCGGTTTTGCGAAAGACACCAAGGATACGCTGCGGGTTGGTGCCAATACGGCGAATAACCCGGCCTTCATATTGATATTGCTCGTCTTTTACCTCTGTGACGCGACCCAGAACTTTGTCACCAGCGCCCAATGCAGGGTCCGTTGGTCGCAAGATCATCAACACAGATGGCGCGTCACCTTCGCCCTGCCATTCGATTGGACAGGCAAATAAATCGCCATCGTCGTTCGGGCCAGTCATCTGCAAAACGCTGACCGGCGGCAACCGATCTGGATCGCGATAGCTGCGACTGCGTTTCGCCAAATGACCCTCCGCCTCGAGCTCTCGCAAAAGGCGTTTCAGATCAATACGTGCAGCACCTTTGATGCCAAAAGCTTTGGCAATGTCACGTTTGCTGGTCAGGGTCGGGTTATCTGAAATCCATTCGAGGACTTCGTCTTTTGTCGGCATTTTCATTTCTGCGCCCTACCATGTCAGGCGATGCCCGTCACCGGGAAAGATGCTTTAGCGCATTTAGGTCAGAAACTGTGTCCACATCGCGCAAAACCGTCGTTTTTGCTATTCTTAGACCCGTCATTGTGGCCATGCTATCGGCCAAGGCAAATTCACTCGACCAGCGCACACCGTCAAACAAACGAGGCGAAATGGCCCCAATCCGCTTCATTCCTACCAACCAATAGCCGCCATCTGGCGCGGGGCCAAATACCGCGTCGTGATTTCCAAGCCATTGAAATGCCAAATTAATACACTGTTGATTGATCCCCGGGATGTCAGCGCCAATGATGCAAACCGGGCCAGGGGCCGCACTGCGAAAAATCCGCGCCATGCGATCCCCCAAATTGCCACCACCCTGTGCAACCCGCGGCAGATGTGCAGGCCAAACACGGCTTTGCATACCCTCGGCATCTGGGGCAACGGCCAAAATAGTCTCCCACTTTGGGCTTTCGATCCGGCGCAACAATCCTGCCACTTGATGACGAAACCACCAAGCTGAACCCGTCATGCCCATATCACGGCCAAGCCGAGTTTTTACCCGGCCCGGAAGTGGCTCTTTGACCATCACAACCAACTGCGGCCTCACAGCACAATCTCCATCTCCCGATGCGGCACACCACCATCGTCATAGACCTGCCCGCAAACCTGAAAACCCAGCTTTTCATAAAAGCCAATGGCCTGTTCTTGCGCCCCCAGTTTGACGCGCGCAATACTTGGCGTTTGGCGCAAATGATCAATTCCAAATTGTACCAATGCAGCGCCCAAACCGGTGCCACGTTGCGACTTCACCACGCAAATGCGGCCGATGCGGCCGATATTTCCATTGATCAAAATACGCGCTGTGCCAACAGGGTGCTGAGCAAGTTTTGCCAAGATCTGAATGGCCTGATCGTCAAGATCATCCCATTCGTCTTCTTCGTTAAAACCCTGTTCTTTAATGAATATTTCGCGTCTTAACTCGTGAACGGCAGTAATATCATCCGTCGACGCAATGTCCCAACTCATGCAAAATACTCTTGTAGAATGCGCGCATAAATTGATTTCAACTGATGAATTTGCGCCACGGGAACGCATTCATCAACCTGATGCATTGTCTTGCCCACTAGGCCGAATTCCACAACCGGGCAATGATGCTGCATGAACCGCGCATCAGATGTGCCGCCACTGGTCGAAAGCTCTGGTGTCACACCTGTTTCAGCGTGAACCGCCTTTGCAACCAGATCAGACAAGGCACCCGGCGGGGTGATAAAGCTTTCGCCTGACACTTTGATTTTGGCGTCAATTTCTACGCCCGTATCTGCAGCCACAGCCGCCATTTGTGCGTTTAGCCAGTCGGTAATGCTTTGTCCGCTATGGGCATCATTAAAGCGAATGTTAACTGTTGCCCTGCATTCAGCTGGGATCACATTTGTGGCTGGATTTCCGGTATCCATCGTCACCACAGCCAAGGTTGAGGCATCAAAGTGTTCGGTGCCGTCGTCAAGACTATGGCTGGCAAGCCGATCCATCAATCGTGCCATTGCCGGCAATGGGTTATTGGCGCGGTGCGGATAGGCGGAATGCCCCTGCACCCCTTTGAATGTGAACCAAGAGGTCAAAGAGCCACGGCGGCCAATTTTCATCATCTCGCCCATGGTATTTGGACAGGTGGGTTCGCCCACCAAACACACCGACATTTGCTCATTATTATTGTTCATATAATCAAGCAGCGCGACAGTGCCGTCGATGGCATCCGCCTCTTCATCCCCGGTGATCGCTATGACAATTGCCCCATCCGGCGGTGTATCTTGGACAAGATCAATGGCGGCGGCGACAAATGCAGCCACCCCCGACTTCATGTCGGTCGCGCCACGCCCAAACATCACCCCGTCTTTCACCTCTGCGCCAAACGGTGGCATCGTCCAGGCACCCGCATCACCAACAGGCACAACATCCGTGTGGCCATTAAACCCAAAGCTTTTGGCATGCCCCTTGTCGCCCCACCGGGCGAAAAGATTGCAAATGCCGCCACGATCCACCCGTGTGCAATGAAATCCGGCCTCACTCAGCAACTTTTCCAGCACTTGCAAAGCACCACCTTCTTCGGGGGTAACCGAAGGGCAGCGGATCAAATCGGCGGTCAATGCGGCGGCGTCAATTTTGGTCATCGTGTCCTCGTAAAATGTTGGCTCAGGCCTATCCTGCTTTCAGCAACACTGCAAATACTTGCGGCGCCCCAATTTGCCCAGTCGGCAGCTGTTGTGTGATCTGGCTGCACTGGTCTGCGGGAAACAACATCGCAGCGCTAAATTGCCATAGTCAGAGACCCGCGCCGTGCTACTAAATAACAAACCCGAAAACGGGGCGGCAGGCCATGGCATTGATGAAACGCAAAAAGACACAGAGCACGCGCGCATGACTTGGATTGCGGTGGCAGATCATCAATCGCAGATGGTGCATAAAGCATCGCTAGCAAAAGACATAATTCCACAAGGCACGTTGATTGTTGAAACCCTTGTGGCCCCGCAAGGATCACCGCAGCCTTTGTTGGGCGTGCAGATAGTAGGCCCGTCCCAAGTCGAGCTGCAGTTGACCGCGATGCCCAAAGGGGGGCTGCATTTCCTGCTAAAGCATGGGGCAGAAATGACCCATGTTGCCATCGCTCATGACGCAGAAGACCAGGCGGATATGCTGCGCATCAGCTATGCATGGGACATCACGACGGGCTTGGGCCACATTGTTTTAGAGCGCCCCGGCACCAACAAAATTTTTCACACCGAAATCAAAAACCCACTGCCTTTGACCGGTGCTATGCTGCATGAACTTACACGCACATCCGGGCAAAGGCTGCTGTGCGATAACCTTTGTTTTGTGGCTGTCGCAAATCAGGTCATGCCCTTTGGACCCATGCCAGCAATCTGCGCAACGGCTCCTGTGTATACGCCACAAGGCACCCGAGCCGCAGGCAGCCTGCGACGCGGAGATTTGGTACACACTCTTGATGGCGATGTGGTGCCGGTCCTGCAAACAATTCGCCACACGCTGCCCGCCCGTGGTTCCTTTCAACCGGTCCGCCTGCGCGCCCCCTATTTTGGACTGACCCAGGATATCGTGGTCACGCCCGAAGCCCGGCTTGTCGTTGGAGGTACACAGGTCGAATATCTGTTTGGCGCAGAAAAGGTTTTGGTGCCGGTAAAACACCTGACAGATGCGGCCTCGGCCTGTTTTGAAACCGGACATCGGCTGGTCAGCTATGTTCAGCTTTTGTTGCCAGATCACGAGGCGATTTTGGTGGGCGGCACTGCGCTAGAAAGCCTAAGCATCGGACGATTGCGCCGAAAGAAAACCCTGTTATCGGGCACCTTACTGCGCGGGTTTGAAAACGCGACGCTGCCCGAGCATTCAAAAACCGCCTATCCCGTCCTAAAACAGTTTGAAGCAATCACTTTGGCGCAGCACCGTGCCGCGTAAATCTTGCGAAAACCTCACGAATTTCGTAGGCCAGTTATTAGATTTGGGGACAGGGTCTATGGCAAAACTTCTTGGTGCAGTATTCCTTTGGATTGCAATGCTTGGCACACAAAGCATGGCGCAAACTTTAAACGTCGGCACCATCACACGTGCGCCATTTTCCTATGAGAAAGACGCTTCCAGCCAAGGGTTCTCAATCGAGCTTTGGCGAGAAATTGCCTCCACTCTGCAAACTGATTTCGAAGTCACGCGCTTTGATACTTTTTCTGAAATGTTGGCATCGGTTGAAAGGGGCGCAGTTGATCTAGCCATTGCGAATATTTCAATCACCGCGGCCCGCGAACAGCGCATGGATTTCAGCCATCCGATTTTTGAAAGCGGCCTGCAGGTGATGACGCCAAGCAGCGAAACACAAGGCTCTTCGCTTTGGTCGGTGCTGTTATCCCAAGACTTGCTGCTGGCTATACTGCTTGCCTTTGGTCTGCTTTTTGGCGGCGGCATGCTGATGTGGATCTTTGAAAGACGCGCGCAGCCTTATTTTGACCGCACAGCCAGCGAAGCGATGTTTCCATCGTTTTGGTGGGCCCTTAATCTTGTGGTGAATGGCGGTTTTGAAGAACGCGTTCCACGCACGTTTTTTGGACGCATTTTTGGCGTTTTGCTGGTGCTGTCTTCGCTGTTCATTGTTTCTGTATTTGTGGCGCGTATCACCGCTGCGATGACCATCGAAGCCATCAACCATAACGTCAACACAGTGAACGATCTATATGGCAAGCGTGTCGGGACGCTATTTGGTTCGACTGCGGCGGCCTATTTGGATGGGCGCGATTTGACCTATCGGGGCTTTGATGACCTGCAAAGCATGACTGATGCATTTGAAGCGCTTGAACTTGATGCGGTGATTTTTGACGCGCCCGTTTTGGCCTATTACGCCAAACATCAAGGCGCGGGGTTGGCAGATCTGACCGGGCCGGTCTTTTTGCGCGAGAACTATGGAATTGCCTTGCCCTCTGGCAGCCCATTGATCGAGCCGATCAACCAGTCGCTGCTGCAAATGCGTGAAGACGGCAGCTATGACGCCCTGCACACAAAGTGGTTTGGCTCACTGAATTAAGTCGTCTTCAGCACTTTCTTCACCGTTAAAAAACGGTGTGAGCTGGGCAACCACCACTGAGTTTTCATCCAGCGCACGTTGCATCAGCGCGCGTTCGTCGTCATGAATGTCATGCCCCAAAGCTTCGCGCTCTTCCAGCGTGCCATATCCCGTGACGTCTAGCGGCGCGAGATCGGCCTGTTTGAGAATCGCAACGGTTTCACGCACAGCTTCTGCTTCATCCACCCCCGATGCATAGACCATCAAGGCCCCGCCGGTGGCGGTTTTTGGCAATCCGTCGCCGTCCTTGCGACCAACTTGAACAAGCAAGGTATAGGCCTGCTGGCGAGATTTCTTTTTTGGCTTTTCCATGCACTGCCCTTAGCGCGAAGTGATCGCCCTGGTCAACGGGGAGGGGAGGGGGCGCTGCCCCCGTCTTTGAAACAGGTTTCAAAGACTCCCCCGGGGTATTTGTATCAAGAACAATAGGGGCCCGCCGGATTAGCGCCGCCAGGCTTTGCTTGCTCTTGGCTTAGTCGCGCAGCAATTCATTGATGCCCGTTTTAGAGCGGGTGCGTTCATCAACACGTTTGACGATCACCGCGCAATACAGGTTGATGCCGTTTTTGGAAGGCATCGAGCCGGCAACCACAACCGAATAGGGTGGCACTTCGCCATACATAACTTCGCCTGTTTCACGATCAACGATCTTGGTGGACTGGCCGATAAAGACACCCATGCCCAGCACAGAGCCTTCACGCACAATACAACCCTCGACCACTTCGGAACGCGCGCCGATAAAGCAATTGTCTTCGATGATGGTTGGGCCAGCCTGCATGGGTTCCAGCACGCCACCAATGCCAACACCGCCAGACAGGTGCACGTTTTTACCGATTTGCGCACAGGAGCCGACAGTCGCCCAGCCATCCACCATGGATCCCTCGTCTACAAAGGCACCCAAGTTCACAAAGGACGGCATCAAAACCACGTCTTTGGCGATATAGGCAGAACGGCGCACGATAGAGCCAGGCACGGCACGGAAGCCCGCAGCGCGCCATTGGTTTTCACCCCAATTGTCAAATTTGGACGGCACTTTATCCCACCACGTGGATTTGCCGTTGCCGCCTTCGATAGTTTCCATATCGTTCAGGCGGAAGGACAATAGAACCGCTTTTTTAGCCCATTGATTGACGTGCCAATCGCCGTTTTCCAGCTTTTCTGCAACGCGCAGCTTGCCGCTGTCCAAAGCATTAAGGGTGTCTTCGATGGCCTCGCGCGTTTCGCCTGTTGTGTTGGGAGTCACCGTATCACGGGCTTCCCAAGCGGCTTCGATTGCGGTTTCCAGATGCGCATTGGACATGTTGTTCAGGCTCCATTCCTAAGGATTCGAGCTTTCATAACGAACCGGGCCCGCTGCGTCACCTAGCGATTGCCTCAAAACCGGCACAAGCGTCCTGTAGATTGATAGGGAATCGCAGTCTTTAAGCCTATGTGCTAGCTTGAACGCTTGATCAGCGCCTCTCTGGTCTTGGTTGAAGGAAGCCGATAGGCCTAAGAAAACGCGCAACACCTAAGGAAGTAACCAGTATGAAAGACGATCATCGCACCCCATTACGCGACGCTCACGCGGACCGAAGCTCTGCCAAGGCTGTGCCCGACACAGCGCAAACCCGTGCACCGCAGTATCGCTTGGCCTTTGCTGATGATGAGTTTCTATGCCGCGATGAATTGCGACCGGTGCGTCTGCAGCTGGAATTGCTAAAGCCGCAGATGATTCAAGACGAACAAGGCATCGAGAGCACCATTGTGATGTTTGGGGGCGCGCGCATTCCTGAGCCTGCCAAAAAAGATACGGCGCGCACCAAGACACTTGCCGACTTGTCCAGCTTTTATGATGAAGCACGTGAGTTTGCACGTTTGATGACCGAGAAATCCAAGCAAACAGGCGGGCGTGAAAACGTCATTGTGACCGGCGGCGGCCCGGGCGTTATGGAGGCAGGCAATCGCGGCGCAATTGATGCGGATGGCGCCTCGATTGGGTTAAACATTGTGCTACCGTTTGAGCAGGCCCCTAATGAATATGTCACGCCAGAGCTGTGTTTCAATTTTCACTATTTCGCGATCCGCAAAATGCACTTTCTGATGCGCGCGCGCGCCATCTGTGTGTTTCCAGGTGGGTTTGGCACCATGGACGAGCTGTTTGAGGCCCTGACGCTGATTCAAACAGGTCGGATGGAGCGAGTGCCATTTTTGCTATTTGGTCGTGCATTCTGGGAAAAAATCATCAACTGGGACGCGCTGAGTGAAGCGGGCACCATTTCTGCCGAGGATCTAAAGCTCTTCCAATTTGTTGAAACTGCACAAGAGGCGATTGAGGCCATCGACAATTGGGGAGAGACCAATTTGCGCGATACGGTGCCAGGACGCTAATCCCTAGCCAACCTCAAAAATGAAATTACCCAGAAGGCCCTGCAAGCACTTGCGGGGCCTTTTCATTGGTCACCACCTGTGGCTGCGCCAGCAGATCGCGCGACACCGCATGACGCATAAAGTCAGCAGCACTAATTCCGCGTTGCGCCGCCGCTTGCTTAAGTAGGTCAAAGACCCGCGAATCCAGATCAAACATCACCGTAATTTGTTGCATGGCAACAGAATGCACGCTGCGTCTAAAGATTCTGTTAATCGTTCAAGCCCGCTTCGGCCTCGATCTGCTTACGTGACTTACGCTCTCGCTCGGTGGCTGATTTCAACTGGCCGCATGCTGCAAAGATATCTTCGCCACGTGGGCGCCGGATCGGCGAGGCATAGCCCGCATCATGTATGATATCGGCAAAGGCGTGGATGCGGTTATTGGACGAGCGGGTATAAGGCGCGCCGGGCCATTCGTTGAACGGGATCAAGTTGATTTTTGCGGGAATACCTTTGATCAGCTCTACCAGGCGATGCGCGTCTTCTTTGCTGTCGTTCACCCCGTTCAACATCACATATTCAAAGGTGATACGTTCGCTGTTGGACACCCGCGGATAGGCGCGCAAAGCTTCTAGCAGCGCCTCGATGTTCCAACGCTTGTTAATCGGCACCAACTTATCACGCACCTCGTCGGTGGTGGCGTGAAACGACACTGCCAACAAACAGCCGATTTCCTGAGCTGTGCGCGCGATTTCAGGCACAACACCTGATGTCGACAGGGTAATGCGCCGACGACTTAACGAAATGCCTTCGGGGTCCATAGCGATATTCATCGCGTCGCGCACATTTTCAAAATTATACAGAGGCTCGCCCATGCCCATCAAAACGATATTGGACAGTAGTCGCACTTCGCCCTGAACCCGTGTGCCCGGTGTGGGCCATTCATCCAAATCGTCTCGCGCCATCATAATCTGGCCGACAATTTCACCCGCCGTCAAATTGCGCACAAGTTTCTGCGTGCCCGTATGGCAAAAAGAACATGTCAACGTACAACCAACCTGCGAGGATACACACAAAGTGCCACGGTCGGTTTCAGGGATATAGACGACTTCAACTTCGTGGCCGCCGGCAATGCGCACCAGATATTTGCGGGTGCCATCGGTCGAGACTTGCTTGCTGACAACCTCTGGAATTTCCAGCGTGAACTTTTCATCAAGCTCGGCGCGAAAGGCTTTGGACAGGTTGGTCATTGCGTGAAAGTCACGCACGCCCCATTGATAGATCCACTGCCAAATCTGGCCAACGCGCATCTTCGCCTGTTTTTCAGGGGCACCAGCTTCGATCAAAGCGTCGCGCATTGCCTCGCGGGTCAGGCCAACAAGGTTGGTTTTGCCGCCTGTGGGCAATTTGCGCGGGATCGTGTGTACATCCTGCGTGATGGGGGCGCTGGTGGTCATGGCTGTGTCTCCGGGAAGTCAGGCGCGTGAGATACACTAATTCCATCAAAATGCAAACAAACCTAGAAATTCGGGCGAATCCACGTTTCAACTGACAGGGGTTGTCAGTTTAAAGCAGCAATAAGCGAGCGATCATATTTAAAAGGAAACCCAATATGAGTGTTATCGAAACCGTCCGCTACCGTCTGAAAGACGGCGCAACCACTGATGAAGCCGTCGCCGCTTGGCATGCATCCCAAAGCTTTGCCCGTGCGCAGGCTGGATTTTTGTCACGCAAAATTGCGGTAACCGAAGACGGTGACTTTCTGGATCACGTCGAATGGGAAAACATGCAGGCCGCCAAGGCCGCTGCCGCAAGTTTTGACCCTGCAAAATATCCTGAACTTTTAGGGTTAATGAAGGTGCTTGATGAGACCAGCATGAGCATGACCTATTACACGGTGATGGGATCCGCTGACTAAATGCGGCGCACGGATCGCCTCTTTGATCTTATTCAGATCATTCGCGATGGTCGGTTGCACAAAGCGACCGACCTAGCCGAACAACTCGAGGTTTCTGTGCGCACGATCTATCGCGATATGGAAAGTCTGGTGGGCTCTGGCATTCCAGTCGAAGGGGAACGCGGTGTGGGTTATATTCTGCGCGCGCCGATCTTTTTGCCCCCAGTCACCTTAACGCAGGTCGAACTAGAGGCCCTGCACCTTGGGGCCGCCTTGGTGCAGCAAACGGCTGACCCCGAATTGCAAATCGCGGCGCAGCGTTTAGTTCAAAAGGTTGATCAGGTGATGCCCGATGGCCGCAAACCCCCGCAACAAGGATGGGGCGTTGCCGTCTTTGGTGCACCTGCCGTGCAGGCCAGTTTTGCACACTTGCCGGTTTTTCGGTCTGCAGTGCGCGAAAAAACCATCTTAGAAATTCAGTATGCACGACAAGACGGCCAAACCAGCCGCCGTTTTTCAGGCCATTGCAGTTGGAATATTGGGGACAGGTTTGGACCTGCACAGCCTGGTGTGAAACCCGGTATGACTTTCGTGTCTTTCGCATAGATCGTGTCCGCGATCTGATCATCTCAGACCGCAGCTTTATTGACGAGCCGGGCAAGCGCCTGCGCGATTATCTTGAAAAGATGGGCTATCCAGAACTTTAGCTACAGCGCTTTCCCGCGTCTTCCACTGCTGCCGTAAAGCCAAGCAGCGAAAATGTATCTTTGGTTTGAGCGCCTCGACTACTCTCTCCAGATACGATTGCCGTTTTGCCGCGTTTCATCGCCGCGACAATTTTCGCGTCATCCTCGGCGGTCGGCCAGGCCCACTCGCCTTCGGTGCTCAGGGCAAAGCTATCGTCATCAATCTGCAAGGTCACATTGGACTTGGATTTAAACGGATACCCACCTGTAAAGCCAACCTGCCCACGCACATTGGCGTCGGGGCGATAAAACACCATCAACAAAGTCTGCGAGCGGTTCACAGCCACGACTGCCCCATCACGCACATTGACGCTTTCTTTATAGGTGGTAACAGCCCAGCATTCGCGCGGGCTTTGCTCTTCAAAAACACTCCAGTCGGTTTTGGCCGCGACTTGGTTGGTGCTTTCCTGCGCCAAAGCCACTGCCCCAACCAGGCTGAATGCCCCGGCCAAAGCTCCCAATGCATAGGTGCGCATATTGGTTGATCCCATTTTTACAGCCTCCAAGCTGTGTTTGCCTCAGTTCCGTTGCCCCGTATGACCCGTTGTTCGGTTTTATTATCAGGGCATTTCCTTCTCGATGGCTGTACTTTACGCTGATATTGACCTGCGGGAAAAGCCCCGTTGGCGTGAAATTGCCCAAAATGTGAAAGCGATCATGACCCTCCCTGCACCTATGGTAGAAATTTGGCGTGGACCTGTGTTGGAAAGCCAGCACTTTGGTCATGCTGTTGTCTGTAATGCATCGGGTGAAATCCTGCTCGCTTGGGGGGATCCCAGCAAAGTTATCTTGCCGCGCAGCTCTGCCAAGATGCTGCAAGCCCTGCCCTTGATCGAAAGCGGGGCGGCCCAAAAGTTTGGTCTTACGCTAGATCAATTGGCGCTGTCTTGCGCGTCTCATAGCGGGGCGGCAATTCACACAGATCGGGTCCAGTCTTGGCTGTCACAGCTGCAATTGTCCGACGATGATCTGCGGTGCGGTGCCCAAGTGCCACAGGATCGAGACGCCCGGACCAAGCAGATTCGCGCTGAAAAATCTCCTTGCCAATATCACAACAACTGTTCTGGTAAACACGCGGGTTTCCTCACCCTCGCAAAACATCTGAAGTCCGGGCCAGAGTATCATGAAATCGACCACCCGGTGCAGCAAGCGTGCCTCGCGGTCTTTAACGAGGTCACAGAAGAAACCAGCAGCGGCTTTGGGATTGATGGCTGTTCTGCCCCAAACCACGCGGTGTCACTGCACGGAATGGCGCGCGCCATGGCGTTTTTTGCTGCGGCGAACCCCGACGGATCTTTGCGTGAACGTGCCGCCGCTCAATTACGCATTGCCATGGCGACATATCCTGAGTTGGTTGCCGGCGAGGGCCGCGCGTGTACACGTCTAATGCGCGCAATGGATCACAAGGTGGTGGTAAAAACCGGAGCCGAAGGTTTTTTCATTGCGATTATCCCATCGCTCAAACTGGGCGTTGCCCTAAAGATCACTGACGGGGCCACCCGCGCGGCTGAAACAGCCATTGCCGCCATTCTGGTAAAGCTGGGAGTATTGGACGCACGCCATCCTGAAGCTTTGCGATATACCAACGGGGCGATCAAGAATTGGAACGGGATTCAAACCGGTTGGATGCGTGCCAGCGCAGCACTGCGATAAGATGACGGCCCTATGGGCCGCCAGAAATCTTTTCAAACTTTAGTTACATCTCCATCGCTTCGGCGACTTCGACAGTGCCCTGCCCGCCGTCCAGAATTGGGCAACCTTGCGCCATAGCAACGGCAGCATCCATGTCTGCTGCATTTACAATTGTATAGCCCGAGGTCGGATTTGCCCCGCCGTCGTCAGCAACGCCAGACGCAGATACTGTTTTAGACATGCCAACCGGCGCGCCAGGATCCACAACCGCATCGCCCATGGTGCCATACCAGGCCATCCAGGCTGCCATCACCTTTTCACCTTCTTCCGGCGAAGATGGTTTGCCACCGCCATGATATACGAATACGAATTTCGCCATTTTTTCTCTCCACTAAATAAAGAACGGGGCGCACCCCTTTTGGTTTGGCAAAGCGACAACACGCTTTACCCAACTTCGTCGTGACCAAAATGGTCAAATCCTAAACCGCCAGCGCTTCGCCAATCCGGCGCAGAGCGTTTGTCCAACCCCCTTCGTGATTGGCAGCAACTTCACCGTCGTCAAGCTCACGGTGATCGATGATCAGCCGCGCACCTGCGGCGGTTTCCACAACCGTAAAAACCACATGGCTTTCCGGTCCTCGATTGTCATCTTGGTCATGCCAACCCCAGGTAAACCCAACGGATTTTGGGCGATCTACGTGAGTTACTTGACCAGATATTTTAAACCGATTGCCTTCGTCGCTGAGCATGTCAACGAACCACGCTCCTAATTTTGACAGGTCCATGCGTTCGTCAGAAAACGAAAAACTCTCATAGCCAAACCATTGCAAAACATTGGTGCGCTGCGTGACAAAATCAAACAACCGATCTGGGCTGGCTTTAAATTCACGCTCTAATCGAATGTCTGTCAAAGATCTTCCTCCGCAGCCAAAGCCGCCTCTATACGATCCAATCCCGCTTCCCAAAAAGCGCGATGGTCAATTGTCCAATTTGAAATAGTTTGCAACGCTTGTGGGCGCACAGCATAAAATCGTTTGGTGCCTTCGGCGCGCTGATGAATCAGGCCTGCGCCGCGCAGAACCTTCAGATGCCGAGACACCGCGGGGCCACTAATAGCAGCGTCAGAGACCAATTCTCCCGCAGGAAGCTCCCCTTCGCTCATCAAACGTTCGACGATACCCAACCGGGTCTTGTCTGACAGCGCTGCAAATACTTTAGATAAGTCAGTCATGATTAATATTTAACAAATTAGTTAAATTAAGTAAATGATTCGATCTACCTGCCCTCAAAATTGGGTGGCCATCCAGTTTTTAAATGCATGGAACGGCGGATAAGTCTCACGGCTTTCCGGCCAGACCAAATAATAGGCGTTCTGGTTGGGGCTTGCACGCCCCGGAACGGTGCACAGCGAGCCACGTTGAATATCTTGGTGCACCAAGAATTCCGGCATCAAGGCAACACCCAGCCCCCCCAAACTGGCCTGCAACAGGGTCTCGAACTGGTCAAAGACCAGGTTTTCTGGCATCGGGGCTGTAATTTCATTGGCAGCAAACCACCTTTGCCAAGCCTGTGGCCGGGTGTTCAGCGACAGCAACGGCAACCCAACAATGTCAGCAGCTGAGGTCACCTCGTTGAGGG
Source organism: Cognatishimia sp. WU-CL00825 (assembly GCF_040364665.1). Taxonomy (NCBI): domain Bacteria; kingdom Pseudomonadati; phylum Pseudomonadota; class Alphaproteobacteria; order Rhodobacterales; family Paracoccaceae; genus Cognatishimia; species Cognatishimia sp. WU-CL00825. Next base: position 43,940 of record NZ_BAABWX010000002.1, on the reverse strand, counting down.
GCAGCAGCGGCGCATAAACCGGAACCAGTTTTTCAGTCATAAGCTTTAGCGCCTTTGCCCCCTGCCAATTGTCGCGCCCAAAGTGAATAGCCGCATGAAACCTCTCTTGCATAAAATCAAATGGGGCCAGCCGCGTCGTTAGGTGCAAGGCAACACCGGGGTTTTCTTGTTGAAAGTCAGCCAGTCGCGGCGCAAGCCAATGTGACCCAAAGGCTGGAAGAATTGCCAATTCAAGTACGCCCCCGTCTGGATTGCTCTGCAAATCCTGCGTGGCGTTGGAAATTTGCGCCAGCGCCTGCCCGATGGTTTCAGCGTAAGCGCTGCCAAGCGGCGTCAGCACCAACCGCTTTTTTTCACGGTGAAACAGCCCATAATTCAAAAAATCTTCTAGTTTCTGAATGTGGCGGCTGACAGCCCCCTGGGTCAAATCCAATTGCTTTGCGGCCTGCGTTACCGATCCTGCCCGGCTGACTGCCTCAAATGACATAAGCCAGGCCAATGGTGGCACGTTTCGGCGCGCATATCTCAGCATATCATTCCATTTCGCAATGTTCTTATGCCGATTTATCGCTATTTTTTGTGCCTATGTCATCGTATCTTTTAAAAAACTGCAGAAACATTTCTATGCGGAATGATATTTCTTCCCTCTTCAAACACCAGGATTCCTCATGTCACTCACTCCAAAAGACTCGCCAAACCTTGCGAACTATACCTGGGACGACCCATTTTTGCTGGAACAACAGCTGAGAGAAGACGAGCGGATGCTGCGGGACGCGACGCATGCCTATGCGCAAGATAAATTGATGCCGCGCGTCACCACGGCTTTTGAAAACGAAGAAACCGACACAGAAATATTCCGCGAAATGGGAGAGATGGGCCTGCTAGGTGCCACTCTGCCCGAAACCTACGGGGGCTTGGGAGCGGGCTATGTGTCTTATGGCTTGATTGCCCGCGAAGTGGAACGTGTGGATTCGGGATACCGATCGATGATGTCGGTGCAAAGTTCATTGGTGATGTATCCGATTTACGCCTATGGCACCGAAGAACAGCGCATGACTTATTTGCCCAAACTGGCAAGTGGCGAATGGATCGGGTGTTTTGGCCTAACTGAACCAGATGCCGGTTCGGATCCCGGCAGCCTGAAGACCACGGCAACAAAAACCGACGGCGGTTACGTGCTGAATGGCGCAAAAATGTGGATCACCAACGCGCCTATCGCAGATGTTTTTGTCGTGTGGGCAAAATCTGACGCGCACGACGGTAAAATCAAAGGCTTTGTCTTGCAAAAAGGCACCAAGGGTCTGAGCGCGCCCAAGATCGCGCACAAGGGCAGCCTGCGTGCGTCGGTGACCGGCGAAATTGTCTTGGACAACGTCGAAGTCAGCGACGCCGCACTTTTGCCAAATGTCGAAGGCCTGAAGGGGCCATTTGGATGCCTGAACCGCGCCCGCTATGGTATTGCTTGGGGGGTCTTGGGGGCCGCCGAATTCTGTTGGCACGCGTCGCGGCAATATGGGCTTGACCGCAAACAATTCGGTAAGCCACTGGCCCAAACCCAGCTCTTTCAATTGAAACTGGCCAACATGCAGACTGAAATCACTCTGGGCCTGCAAGCCGCGCTGCGGGTTGGCCGATTGATGGATGACGCCCAAGCCGCGCCGGAAATGATTTCGATGATCAAGCGCAACAATTGTGGCAAAGCGTTAGATATTGCGCGCAATGCCCGCGACATGCACGGCGGCAATGGCATTTCGCTGGAATTTCAGGTGATGCGCCACATGGTGAATCTTGAAACGGTGAACACATACGAAGGCACCCACGATGTGCATGCGCTGATACTAGGACGCGCACAAACTGGCCTTCAGGCGTTTTTCTAGAGGAAATTCAGAATGGATCGCGCAGATGTTGTCGACCAGGCTTTTCGCAAACGCATAGCTAATGCGGATTTCCCGTTGGGAAGTGCGCCGGATGGTCCGCTTTCTGATACCGAGGCCGTAGCGATTTTTCGTGCCCAGTGCCTCAGTCGAAATCTGGATCGTCGGTCGCGCAAAATGCAGGCCGAGGGCCAAGGCTTTTATACAATCGGGTCTTCTGGTCACGAGGGCATGGCTGCGGTTGCAAGTGCACTGCGCCCCAGCGACATGGCGTTTTTGCATTATCGCGATGGTGCCTTTCAAACGATGCGCAGCAGCCAAGTGCCCGGTGTCAGCGCCACCTGGGATATGCTGCTGTCCTTTGCGACCTCTCGCGATGATCCAATTTCTGGCGGACGCCACAAAGTTCTAGGGTCCAAAGCCCTGAGCATTCCTCCACAAACCTCGACCATTGCCAGCCATCTGCCCAAAGCGGTGGGTGCTGCTTATTCGATTGGCCTGTCCAAGCGCCACGCCCCCGAACACCAAACCTTGGCAAAAGACGGATTGGTTCTGTGCAGCTTTGGCGACGCATCTGCCAATCACTCTACGGCACAAGGGGCAATAAACACCGCTGCTTGGACTTCGTTTCAATCCGTGCCCATGCCTCTGTTATTTGTGTGTGAAGACAATGGCATAGGCATATCCACACGCACGCCAAAAGGTTGGATCGAAGCAAACTTTTCACAAAAACCAGGACTGCGATACTTTAAGGCCAACGGGCTGGATTTGTATGACGCTTACAAAACTGCCTCTGCGGCGGCGACTTATGTCCGGGACACCAAGAAACCCGCGTTTTTGCATATGAATGTTGTGCGGCTTTACGGCCATGCTGGGTCAGATCTGCAACAGGCCTATTTGCCAAAAGCGGTTTTTGAAGACTGGGAAGCTGACGATCCTTTGCTGCATTCCGCCCGTCTCTTGACTGAAAAACAACTGCTGAGCAGCGATGACATTCTGGCAATTTATGATGAGTCAGAAGCGCAATGCGCGCGCGTCGCAAAACAGGTCATAACCCATCCACGCCTGCAAACCGCCAAAGATGTCATGGCAAGCCTAGTTCCGCCAAAGCGCGCTTGTCAGGTTCCAGTACCTCCCACTGCCGCAGAACGCTCCGCTGCTTTTGGGTCCGACTTCAAACAAATGAAATCCCCTCAGGTGATGTCGCGTCTGCTCAATTGGGCTTTGACCGACCTAATGTTGACCCATTCCGAACTTGTGATGATGGGCGAAGATGTTGGGCGCAAGGGCGGGGTTTATGGAGTGACCCAAAAACTGACAGACCGCTTTGGGCCTGACCGTATGATCGACACCCTACTGGACGAGCAATCTATCCTCGGGCTTGCGATTGGAATGGGCCACAATGGGTTTATCTCGCTGCCGGAAATCCAGTTTTTGGCTTATCTTCACAACGCCGAAGACCAGTTGCGCGGTGAAGCTGCCACTCTGCCCTTTTTCTCGAATGGGCAATTTAGCAACCCAATGGTGCTGCGTATTGCAGGGCTTGGCTATCAAAAAGGATTTGGTGGCCACTTCCACAACGACAATTCCTTGGGCGTTCTACGCGATATTCCCGGCATCATACTGGCCTGCCCATCGCGCGGCGATGATGCTGTAAAGATGCTGCGAGAATGTGTCCGGCTGGCGCGCGAAGAGCAACGCGTTGTGGTATTTGTCGAGCCCATCGCGCTATATCCGATGCGTGATTTACACGCTGAAAAGGACGGGGGGTGGATGCAAACCTACCCTGACCCCAACGAAACAATTGCCCTCGGAGAAGTTGGTGTGGCAGGTGATGGCCCGCTGGCAATCGTCACCTATGGAAACGGGCGCTATCTGGCGACGCAGGCCCAGAAAACACTGTCCAAACAGGGCATTGATTGCCGCGTAATCGATGTGCGATGGTTGACTCCGCTGCCAACGGATGGGCTGTTAAAAGCCCTTAGTGGCGTGCGCAAAGTGCTTGTGGTGGATGAATGCCGGCAATCGGGCAATCTATCCGAAGCCCTAATGGCATTCCTGCATGAAAACAGCGATTTGCCCCATGCGCGATTGGCCGCCCAAGACAGCTTTATTGCGACCGGCCCGGCCTATGCCGCCACGATGCCCTCGGCGCAATCGATTGCGGACGCGGCCCTAAGACTTTGGAAGGCCACATGAAAAAAACTGCCGTTGTTATCGCGCCGGGGCGCGGAACCTATAATGCGCCTGAAATTGGCTATCTTGCGCAGCGTCATGCTGACAAGCCTGACCTGATCCGTGCATTTGACGACTACCGGATCTCTGCCCGTCAACCCACCCTCAGCGCGTTGGATGGCGCTGAATCCTTTAAGATGTCGGTGCATACGCGCGGCGACAATGCCAGCGCACTGATCTATGGCTGCGCCTACGCCGACTATTTGTCCATTGACCAAGCAGAATTTGACATCCTTGCCATCACCGGCAATTCGATGGGTTGGTATATTGCCTTGGCCTGCGCCGGAACACTCAGCGCGCAAAACGGTATGCGGGTGGTGAACACCATGGGCACATTGATGCAGGATCACCTAATAGGAGGGCAAATCCTATACCCCTATAGCGACGAAAATTGGCAGGAAATTCCAGGTGCAAAACAGGCATTGTTAGACAAATGCACCGACATTTCAAATCGCTCAGGCAACATTCTGTCACTGTCCATTGATCTTGGCGGTTTGCTGGTTCTGGCTGGGAACGAAGCAGGTATTGAAGCGTTTGAGGCTGAATTGCCCCCGATCCAATCCCGATTTCCAATGCGCTTGAAAAACCACGCTGGTTTTCATTCCCTATTGCAGAAACCCGTTGCCGCGCTGGGGCGTGCAGCGCTGCCAGAGTCGCTGTTTCAACAACCAAAGATTCCGCTGATTGATGGCCGGGGGGCGGTTTGGTATCCTAAGGCAAGCGATTTATCGGCGCTTTGGGACTACACGCTGGGGCAACAGGTCGTCGCGCCCTATGACTTTGCAGCCACCATCCGCATGGCCGCACGCGAATTCTGCCCGGATGTCTTTATTGTGCTTGGCCCTGGCACCACACTTGGCGGTTCTGTTGCCCAATCGCTGATACGCTGCAATTGGCAAGGTTGGACAAGCAAATCGGACTTTCAAGCCGCCCAGAAAACCCGGCCTGATCTGGTCTCTATGGGAGGTTAAACCACAACCTCGATCGGGGTTTGCACGCTGACACCAAACACCCTTTTGTAACGCTTGATTTCTGCCGCGGGCCCCATGGCTTTGTTGGGATTGTCCGACAGCTTAACCGTTGGTTGCCCGCCCGCTTTCACCGCTTTGCACACCAAAGAAAACGGCGCAAGCCGATCCTGAGGCACCAAACCGCGGAAGTCATTGGTCAACAAGGTGCCCCAACCAAACGACGTTTGAACGCGGCCTGCAAACTGCTTTTGCAATTCGACAATTTTTTGCACATCCAACCCATCCGAAAAAATCACCAGTTTTTTGGTGGGGTCTTCGCCACGCGACGTCCACCATGCGATCGCCTCTTCCGCCCCTTTAGCTGGATCACCGGAATCAATGCGCATGCCTGTCCAACCCGCCAACCACGCAGGAGCGCGTTGCAAGAAACCTTGGGTGCCATAGGTGTCAGGCAGAATAATGCGCAGATTGCCATCGTGTTCTTCTTGCCAGTCTGACAGCACCAGATACGGTGATTGCGCCAGCTCTGCATCGGTTTTTGCCAATGCTGCATAGACCATCGGCAGTTCGTGCGCATTGGTGCCGATGGCTTCCAGGTCTCTGTTCTTGGCGATCAGGCAATTAGACGTGCCCACAAATTTCTCGCCCAGGCCTTCGACCATGGCTTGCACGGCCCAGTCCTGCCAAAGATAGGAATGCCGTCGACGCGTTCCAAAGTCTGCAATGCGTAACCCGTCAAGCCCGCGCAGGGTTTCAACTTTCTCCCAGAGCTTGGTGGTTGCCCGCGCATACAGCACTTGGAGTTCAAATTTTTTCATCTGATGCAAAACAGCGCGGCCACGCAATTCCATCAATACCGCAAGCGCCGGGATTTCCCACAGCATCACCTCCGGCCAACTGCCTTCAAACGTCAGCTCATATTGGTCGCCCACCCGCTCCAGATGATAGTCAGGCAGACGCAATGCCTCAAACCACTCCATAAAATCAGGGCTGAACATCTGGCGCTTGCCATAAAAAGTATTGCCGCGCAGCCAGGTGCTTTCCCCACGGCTTAGGGACAACGAACGCACATGATCGAGTTGCTCGCGCAATTCACCCTCGTCGATCAACTTGGCCAAAGGCACATCCGAGCTGCGATTTATCAGCGAAAACGTGACCTGAGTATCGCGCTTATTTCGGAAAACACTTTGACACATCAACAGCTTATAAAAATCTGTATCGATCAGCGAACGCACAATCGGGTCAATTTTCCACTTATGGCTCCACACGCGCCCGCTGATATCAACCATAAATCTCTCCGCGCCTTTTGATGGCCATGTTGGCAAGTCTTTACGATTACCACAAGCTTTCTAAGCCAAGACAACTCCGGCAAGGTCCATGTTTTCCAGTGCGGCCCGCAAAGAACCATCAATATCGATACCGCGACAAAAATCTTGCAGCACTGTGACCGAGAACCCGAGCCTCGCAGCATCTAAAGCTGAAAATTGCACGCAGAAATCCGTGGCCAAACCGACCAAAGTCAGATCCGTCAAATCACGGCTTTTAAGATATCCCTCCAGACCTGTGGGCGTCGTCTGGTCGTTCTCAAAGAAGCCCGAATAGCTGTCGATTTCAGGGTTATATCCCTTGCGCAGAATTAGATCTGCCCGTTTCACATCCAACTTCGGGTGAAACTTCGCCCCATCGCTGCCCTGCACGCAATGATCTGGCCATAGTACCTGATCCCCATAAGACATCTGGATCATGTCCATCGGCGCTTTAGCGGGATGGGACGACGCAAACGACGAATGCAGCGCAGGATGCCAATCTTGAGTGCAGATGACCGCATCATACTGTCCCATCAATGCGTTGATCGGTGCCACAATCTGGTCGCCCTGCGCAACGGCCAATGCCCCGCCAGGGCAAAAATCATTTTGAACATCGATCACAATCAAAGCCTTGGCCATATGCGCCTCCATCGGTTTCCATATGCCTAGGCGGCGTGACAAACCGCGTCAATGGCGGGGCTTGCTCAGCGCCCAGATTGGGCGTAATTGGCAGCTATGTTTACAGTCTGCGCCCTATATCACTTCACCCGCTTTGATAACCCTCCTGCCCTACGGGATCCCTTGCTGGACCTGTGCCTAGCCCAAGAGGTCACCGGCACACTCTTGTTGGCAAACGAAGGCATCAACGGCACCATCGCCGGATCGCGCAGCGGAATTGACGCGGTCATTGCACATATTCAGTCCATGCCGGGTTGCGCAGATTTCGAATGGAAAGAAAGCAGCGCTTCGGCCAAGCCGTTTCCGCGCATGAAGGTGAAGCTGAAAAAAGAGATCGTGACGCTGGGCCAACCCAACGTGGACCCGACAGCCCATGTGGGCAACTATGTTGAACCACAGGATTGGAACGCGCTGATCCAAGCACCAGATGTCGTCACCATCGACACGCGCAATGATTACGAGGTCGGGATCGGCACGTTTAAAGGTGCCATAGATCCAGAAACCGAAACCTTCCGTGACTTTCCAAAATGGTGGGAAGAAAACAAAGAACGCTTTCACAACAAGCGCGTCGCCATGTTCTGCACCGGTGGGATTCGCTGTGAAAAATCAACAAATTACCTGATGAGCCAAGGTGTCGCAGACGTCTTTCATCTCAAAGGCGGCATCCTGAAATACCTCGAAGAAGTGCCCCAGGAAGACAGCACCTGGGAAGGCGAATGCTTTGTCTTTGACGGCCGCGTTTCGGTTGGCCACGGCCTGCAGGAAGGGCCCCATGTTCTGTGTCACGCCTGTCGTCGGCCCTTGATGCCCGAGGACACCAAACGCACCGAATTCGAAACCGGAGTCAGCTGTCATCAATGTGTGGATGAAACAAGTTCTCGTGACAAAGAGCGTTTTCGTGAACGGCAAAAGCAAATGCAGCTGGCGCGTGCGCGTGGCGAACAACACATCGTTGGTTTGGATTGATTTTCACCCTTTGTTCCTGTTTGATGCCCTGAAACGGAGGGCATTTTGCAGGCACCTATAAAGATCGACAATCGTACCGCGCGTTGGCTTTGGCTGGCGTCACAAGGCCTGTCAGACACACCGACCGGACCATTGGACATTTATGGAACAATCCTGAAACTGGGCATGGTGCAGCTTGACACCATCCAAGTTGTCGCTCGCGCGCATCACCATATCCTCTGGAGCCGCAACCAAAAATATCGCGAGGATATGCTCAACCCCCTGCTTGCCAAAGATCGGCTGATCTTTGAGCATTTCACCCATGACGCCAGCGTTATTCCGATGGCATTCCTGCCTGCTTGGCAACGTCAGTTTCGCCGTATGAATATCACCGCGCGGCGCTGGCATGGGGATCTGGCGGGCAACGCTTATCTGGATGAAATCAAATCCCGCATCCGTACCGAGGGCGCGTTATCAACCCATGCCTTTGATACCAAGATTGTTGGCGAGAAACAGATGTGGTCGCGGCCACCTCATAAAAAAGCGTTAGATTACATGTGGATGACAGGTGAATTGGCCACCTGTTTCCGCGATGGGTTCACCAAATACTACAACCTTCCCGAGCGGGTTTTTCCAGATCACCTGCGCAATACCAACCTATCTGAGGCCCAAGAACTCGACTTTCTAATGCGGGCTGCAATTGATCGCATCGCGGTCGGCACCCAAGGCGAAATCCAGAAGTTTTGGGACACAACCTCGGCCAAGGAAACCAAGGAATGGCTTGAAAAGGCTGACTTAATTCCTGTGCAAGTGACCAATGCCGATGGGTCGACCACGCTGTCTTTTGGAGCGCCTGACATCGAAGATCGCCTTGCGGAACTGACCGCGCCAAGCACGCGCCTGCGCATCCTGAACCCATTTGATCCCGTTTGCCGGGATCGCGACCGACTGCAACGTCTCTTTGGCTTTGAATACCGCATCGAAATGTTTGTGCCCGCCGCCAAACGCAAATGGGGTTACTACGTCTATCCGCTGCTGGAAAAAGACTGCTTTATCGGGCGGTTAGAAGTCAAAGCCAGTCGCAAAACCCAACAGCTTACCGTGCTCAACCTCTGGCCAGAACCCGGCCTGACATGGACCGCAAAACGCCAAGAAAAACTCGATGCGGAACTCGCGCGCCTTGGACGATTTGTGAACTGCAAATGCATCCAATGGCACTGTGCCAAGCCCCGCTAAGAGCGCCGCTTTTATTTTCTCTTAATTGTACAATTTGTACGTTTCAGCGCTCGAATTGTACGATTCGCGGCCTTTGTTCTTGATCCAAATACCCTGGGGAGTTTGAGGGGTGAAACCCCTCATCCCCAAACGCAAAAAGCCCCGCCATTGGCGGGGCCTCTTAAGTCTCTGTAAGCCAATTTACGCTTTGGTCTTTTTGCCCTTGATCGGGGCCCAAAGGCGCTTGTTGGTCAGATACAGCAAGATGGTCAAAATCGACAGCATCAGAACACCGATGAAACCGGCACGCTGGCGCGCCATCATTTTGGGTTCTGCGGCCCACATCAAGAACGCAGCTGTGTCTTCTGACTCGTGGTGCAGACTGTTGTCATGCCCGTCATCAAAATCAACATCTTCGCCCACAAGCGGTGGCGCCATAGCAATCCAACCACCTGGGAAAGCGGTGTTCTCATAGAACGTCGTCCCAGCAGATTCCATTTCTTTGCCAGTATAGCCGGTCAGAATCGCAACGATGTATTCCGGACCGCCCATGCCCTTGAGCATCTGGTTGATGCCCAGACCCTGAGGGCCGCTAAAGCCTGCACGGGCTTTGGCCATCAAAGACAGATCCGGCGCGGTTTCCATATTGGACCCTGGAAAGAAATCCGCAGGTTTCGCGGCGCGGGTGTCATCCAGCTCTGGATCAAAGGTTTCAAAGTTTTCGGCCGCATATGCGCGCACCTGTTCTTCGGTGAAATGCGGTCCGCCTTCGTCGCTGAGTGTGCGAATGGGAACGTAACGCAAGCCGTGGCAGGCAGAACAGACTTCGGTATAGACTTTCAATCCGCGTTGCAGCTGATTTTGGTCAAATTTGCCAAACGGTCCTTCAAAGGAGAAATCCACATCGTGGATTTCACCAGCACCGCCTGCAGCCATCGCGCCACCCACAGAAAGGGTCAGGGCGGCAACTGCGGAGATCGCAAGTTTCTTAAGCATAATCCCGTATCCTCTTATTCGGCTGGTTTGCCGTAGTGGGCATTGAAATCTTCTTCGATGGTTTCCGGCGCTTTGGTTGGTGTTTCAATCACACCCAACAGCGGCAGAATGACGAGGAAGTAAGCGAACCAGTAAGTCGCACCGATCAAAGAGATGGTGGAATAAGGTGGTTCTGCTGGCATCGCGCCGGCCCACATCAAGACGATAAAGTCCAGAACCAACAGGCGGTACCACCATTTGAACATTGGGCGATATTTGCCTGAACGCACCGTGGATGTGTCCAACCAAGGTGTCAGCGCCATAACAGCAATCGCACCAAACATCGCCAGAACACCAAAGAACTTGGCGTCAACGATGCCGCCAGTGATCCAGCTTGTGAACATCACCACCCAAACGTCACCCGTAAAGGCCCGCAGGATCGCGTAGAACGGCAGGTAGTACCATTCAGGAACGATGTGTGCAGGTGTGACCAGCGGATTGGCTTCGATGTAGTTATCTGGGTGCCCAAAGTAGTTTGGCATAAAGCCAACCACAGCCAGGAAGATCACCAGAACAACGCCCAAAGCAAACAGGTCTTTGATCACGAAATATGGCCAGAATGGCAGCGTGTCTTTTTTGACTTCTTCTTTGGAACCGCGACGTACTTCAACGCCCGTAGGGTTGTTGTTGCCAGTGGTGTGGAAGGCCCAAATGTGCACAACGACAAGCGCCGCAATCACAAATGGCAGCAAGTAGTGCAGCGAGAAGAAGCGGTTCAGCGTGGCGTTATCAACCGCTGGCCCACCCAAAAGGAAGGTTTGCAGAGCGTCGCCGACAAAAGGAATCGCGCCAAACAGGCCTGTGATAACCGTCGCACCCCAGAAAGACATCTGACCCCAAGGCAAAACATAGCCCAAGAAGCCGGTTGCCATCATCAGAAGATAGATCAGCATGCCAACGATCCATGTGATTTCACGTGGTGCCTTGTAGGAACCATAGAAAAGACCGCGGAACATGTGGATATAGACGGCAAAGAAGAACAGCGACGCGCCGTTCATGTGCATATAGCGGATCATATGACCGCCATTCACGTCACGCATGATGTGTTCGATAGAGGCAAAGGCCATATCGACATGCGGTGTGTAATGCATCACCAGAACAATACCGGTGACGATTTGCAGCGCCAGGCAGAAAGCCAAAACGATGCCCCAGATCCACCACCAGTTCAGGTTTTTGGGGGTTGGGATCATCAAAGTGTTATACAGCAGACCAACCACCGGCAGGCGATGGTCTAGCCATTTTTCCGCGCCAGATTTTGGCTCGTAGTGATCGTGTGGGATACCGGACATATGCGCGTTCCTTATCCAAGCACCAGTTCGTTGCCCTCAAAGCGGGCAACAGGAACTGGAAGGTTTTCAGGAGCCGGACCTTTGCGGATGCGGCCGGAGGTGTCGTAATGTGAGCCGTGGCATGGGCAGAACCAGCCACCAAAGTCGCCAGCGCCATCACCCAATGGCACACAGCCCAAGTGGGTGCAGACGCCCATCATGACCAACCATTCGCCGTTTTCGTCCATGGCGCGGTTTTCATCGGCGGCATCGGTGCCGGGCTTGTTGGCGTTCTGAGACGCGCCATCGATCGTCAGATCGTCCAACGAAACGGCACGGGCGGCTTCGATTTCGTCTGAGGTACGACGACGAATGAAGACTGGTTTGCCCAGCCATTTCACTGTCAGCTGCGTACCAGGCTGAATATCCGCTGTATCCACGCGGATAGAGGCCAAAGCCTTAACATCTGCGGAGGGATTCATTTGATTGACCAGCGGCCAAACAGCGGCGCCTGCGGTCACTGCACCTGCGCCAGCGGTGGCGTAGTAGAGGAAATCCCTCCGGGTGCCTTCGTGATCTTCTGCGTGGGACACGAGGTTTACTCCAATTTCTGGGCCGGGTTGGCCTATACCGGTTTGGGCCGCACAGGGCAGCCTCTCCAGCCCGCTTATTAGCGAAGCAAAAACAATGCGTCCAGCGGTCAATACGTTTGATCTTGATCAAAGCGTTGATGTGTCGCGCTTAGGCCCTATGTTAAGGCATTCTATCCGGTGAAAATTGCGCTTAATTTTGGCCACGAGGCTTTAGAGTGCGTGTCCTTCGGCGACACAGATCCAGCCAGAGCCTGTGATTCTTTGCAAAAAGCCCGCCAAACTGCCGATAAACTGCCGGTGGTGCGAGGCGAACCTAGGCGTCAGACGGCAGTGTGGCTTGCATCGAAGTGCGGTTTGAGAACGTTTCAAACCACTTGGCCAATGTGTCATTGCCTTTGCGCCAATTACGGGCGTCGTGGCGGAAATCAAGATAGCCCAGCGCGCAGCCAACGGCGATTTGCCCCATATCGAGCCGGCCATTTAGATGGCTCATCCATTTGGTGTTTAAGGCAGCAACGCCCTTTGAGACCTTGGACCACTGGGCATCCGTCCAAGCTGTGCTTTGCTGGGCCTTGGGGCGCAAGCGGCCCTCGTAGGTGATCAGAACCGCCGCATCAAGAATAGCGTCCGCCGTGGCCTCGAGCGTCAGAACATCCCAAAGTCGTTGCTCTGGGTAGAGGCCGGCCTTGGCGCGCGCATCCAGAAACCGGCAAATCACCCGGCTGTCATACAGCGCCGGCGCATCAGGGCGGAGCAAAGCCGGGATTTTTCCCATTGGATTTGCCGCCTGCACAATCGGATCAACGGCGGTTGCGGTGGTTTTCACCGCGACGATTTCAACATCTTGCAATTGTCCGGTTTCAATAAGCGCAACTTTGACTTTGCGACCAAAGGGCGAGGCACCAGCGGTGATGAGTTTCATGGGCGTCCTTAAAAGTTCGTAGGTTTGTCGGCACGTTCGGGCGATTCTGATGTTGCAATGCAGCAAAGAGCTTGGCAAGGTGCGCGCGTTCTCAGGGCGGGGTGAAATTCCCCACCGGCGGTAAATGGGGCAACCCATGAGCCCGCGAGCGGCTTGAATTTGTCGCGTCCACATCCCGAAAAGTGGGAACCGGTTTTCGGAACAGATGTGGAGCCACATTGAAGAGTGTCAGCAGATCTGGTGGGATTCCAGAGCCGACGGTTAAAGTCCGGATGGAAGAGAACGACGGAGAGCGGCCTTTGGGGGCGGCTGTTTGTTCGTTTATCGCCTTGGGTGACGTGTCTGTTGCTAAAGGAGATATTGATATGACACACACCCGATTTGCTTTTATCAAAGCACAATGGCACGCCGATATTGTGGATCGCGCCTTAGACGGGTTTTGCGAGGTTATTCCCGCAGGCCAAGTGGACGTTTATGATGTGCCAGGGGCCTTTGAAATGCCTTTGCTGGCCAAAGATCTGGCAGGGTCTGGTCGTTATAGTGCTGTGGCCTGCGCAGCCTTTGTGGTGGATGGCGGCATTTACCGGCATGATTTTGTCGCTCAGGCCGTGGTGGATGGGCTGATGCGGGCCGGTTTGGATACTGGCGTGCCGGTGCTGTCAGTGTCGCTGACGCCGCACCACTATCAAGAAACCGATCATCACAACGAGATTTACCGCGCGCATTTTGTTGAAAAAGGCCGCGAAGCAGCCCGCGCGGCTTTGGGGGTGGTGAAAGCCCGCGCAACCTTGGTTGAAGACGCGGCCTGAAGGCAAAGGGGGGGCTTTGCCCCCTCGGCCTGCGGCCTCTCCCCCAGGGTATTTAGATCAAGAACAATGTGGGGGCGTCATCCGCTTGCCACATTGGGTATTTCCGCATGATGTCAGCAAAGCGTTCTGAGGCGGTAAAGGCCGCAAGCCAGCGGCTGAGGTTGGACCAAGGCTCCGCGTCAAAGCGGGCTTTGTCGACATTGGCAAATTGGCGCACGAACGGCAAAATGGCCATATCAGCCAATGTCGGCGTGTCTTTATACAGATAGGCCTGGGTGAGCTGGCTATTCAATTCGTGCAGAAAAACATGGGCTTTGGCGCGTTCTTCTTCGGCATTTTTGTCCGGGTGACGCACCGCATATTTTGTGTGATCAAGCGCCTGCTTGAACGGGCCATCCGCCTGGGCGATCAAGTCGTGTCCAGCTGATGGCATCTCAAGCCAGCCCTGCGGGTCATGTTGCGCCAGCGCCCATTTCATCACATCAAGCGATTCGTCGATCACCTGATCTGAGGTTTTTAGGCATGGCACCGTGCCGCTGGGGCTGGTGGCCAGAAATTCCGGGGCTTTGTCGCGCAACAGGATCTCGCGCAGTTCAACCTGTATGCCAGAAACCGCAATCGCCAGACGGGCGCGCATGGCATAGGGGCAGCGGCGAAAGCTGTAGAGGATTGGGGTCATGCGGACAGCTGCTGGTCTTTGAGGCCGATGATCTTGGCACGCACAAGCGCGCCTTCGGTTTGCGGTTTGGCAAAGCGGACTTCGGTGAATTGCTCGGTGCGGCCCATATGCGGGTTTTCCATCAGGATATGATGCGTTTTGCCAATTTGCGCCTGAAGATGGGCTGTAACCTGAGCCTCGCCTGCGGCACGCAGCCGGGCGGCGCGGGCTTTGATGGTAGTGCCATTGACCTGATTGGGAATCTTTGCCGCCGGTGTGCCCTCGCGTTTGGAATAGGGGAAGACATGCAGCCAAGTGAGGTCACACTCTGTCACCAATTTCAGCGAATTATCAAAATGCGCGTCGGTTTCCGTGGGGAAGCCTGCGATGATGTCAGCCCCAAAGGTCATATCGGGGCGTAGTTTCTTGGCCTCTTGCGTAAAGCGGATCGCATCATCGCGCAGGTGACGCCGGGCCATACGTTTGAGAATAAGATCATCGCCATGCTGCAGGCTGAGGTGCAGATGCGGCATCAGACGCGGTTCTGTGGCGATGGCCTGCATCAGGTTTTCGTCGACCTCGATGGAATCAATCGAACTGATGCGCAGGCGGTTTAAATCCGGCACCAATTTCAGGATGCGCATCACCAGATCGCCGAGTTTTGGAGTGGCCGGCAGATCAGCGCCCCAGGAGGTCAGGTCGACGCCGGTCAGCACAACCTCGTTGAAGCCCTTGTCGACCAGACGTTTGATTTGATCGACCACCACGCCCGCAGGCACCGAACGCGAGTTGCCGCGGCCATAGGGGATAATACAGAAGGTGCAGCGGTGATCGCAGCCGTTTTGCACCTGCACATAGGCGCGTGAGCGGGTGCCAAAACCGTCGATCAGATGGCCAGCCGTTTCGGTGACAGACATAATGTCATCGACCTGCACTTTTTCGGTTTGTCCGATAAAGCCGCCCAGATCCTGAGACATGGTTTTCCAGGTGTTTGCCTGCATTTTTTCCGTATTGCCAATCACCCGATCTACTTCGGGCATTTGGGCAAAGGTTTGCGGTTCGGTCTGGGCCGCGCAGCCGGTGACAATGAGGGTGCTGTCAGGGTTCTCGCGCCGCAGTTTGCGGATTTCCTGCCGGGCTTTGCGCACGGCTTCGGCGGTGACGGCGCAGGTGTTGACGACAACCGCATTTGACAGCCCGGCCTGTTGGCTGAGGTCCTTCATCGCTTCGGTTTCATAGGCGTTCAGCCGACACCCAAGCGTGGTGAATTTGGGGGCATTGCTTACATCGTTGGTCACTGGGCGGCGTCCAGAAAATCGAGGGTGAATTCACCGGAAAACACATGCATGGTTGCGCCGGTCATCCAGACGCCGTCGTCGGCCCAGTTGATATGCAGCGTGCCGCCATCCAGATCGACCTGCACCTGACGGCCGGTCAGCCCGCGACGCGCGGCGGCCACGGCGGTGGCGCAGGATGACGAACCAGAGGCGAGCGTTGGGCCAACGCCCCGTTCCCAGACGCGCATGCGCAGGTGGTTTTCACCCACCAGGCTGGCAAATTGCACATTGGTGCGTTGGGGGAAAAGCGCGTCGGTTTCGAATCGCGCCCCTTGGGTTTCCAGATCGACCGCCTCGGCGTCATCGACAAAAAACGTACAATGCGGGTTGCCCATGCCGGTGGCCGTGGGTTCGCCTGGCAGCGGCAATTTGAGCGTGTCCATTTCGCGTGCGAGGGGGATTTCCTCCCAGCTTAGCTGTGGGGGCCCCATATTGACGGACACCAAGCCATCGCCTGCCTCGCGGGCATAAAGCGTGCCACGTTCAGTGGTGAGCGTGAGCGCTGAATTCCCAGATTCGTCTAATAATTTCCGCGCGATACAGCGGGTCGCATTGCCGCAAGCGGCAGAGGTGGAGCCATCGCTGTTGTAAAACACCAGATGCGCATCATGGGTGCCTGATTCTATGACAGCAAGCTGATCAAAACCCACACCGCAATGCCGGTCAGCAATCGCGGTCACCAAGGCAGGTGTCAGCCCATCAGCACGGTCACGGGCGTCAATGACCACAAAATCATTGCCTAAACCGTGCATTTTCTCGAATCTGATCGTTTGTTGTCTGTCTGTCATGAAGCCGCATATAACCTTGGTTTCAGGGTATTTCTAGCCATCTACATTTTTTGTGACTTTTTGGCTTGACCGCCCCCTCTGTTATTCCTAGAAGCCCCACACGCACAGCGATGTGGGCCGTTAGCTCAGTTGGTAGAGCAACTGACTTTTAATCAGTAGGTCGATGGTTCGAACCCATCACGGCTCACCACTGTGTATCCAAAGGCTTAAGCAGAAATGCTTGGGCCTTTTGTGTTTCTTCAGTCTCTTTTTGGGCAGCATTCCAAAGTGTTCTCCTATGTTCAGCTCTGACCTTCCGAAGTTTTTTTGGAATCGGTGAGACATGCCCCAAAGCAAATTCAATGCTTCTGTTTTTCCGCCTAGGTATTGCCTACTTGGGGCGTCGCAATGCTTCGCAACTGAAGAGACATCTTGATGAGGATTATTTCGAAACGTCAGCTAAAGGCGTTGGTCCTTTATTCGCCTCAACACATCGCACGCTTGAAAAGGGCAAGCCAATTCCCAATGCGCGTCCATCAGGGCCCGGACAGGGGGGATGGGTGGCCAGATGTGCATGATCGGCTTCCGATGTTGCTGCCTTTCATCGGCAGTGGGCAATCAAAAGCTACAGACCTTAACTTTAATTATACTATCTAGAACTACTCAAATTCGGGCCGCATTACATAAGGCTGAAATACAAACCATGACATTGCTAAATCGTCATATTAGAAGGTCTCCACTGAAACCCTGACTACATCGCAATTTTGATGTGCCGTTGGCCTCTTAAGTTCCAAACGAAAAGGGATGGCTCCTAAAAGCCAACCCGTTTTTCTCTTTGTATTTCTCTCAAAGTGATATTGACGTTTAGCTAACGCCGGCAATCTCTTTCAGGCGATCCATAACTTCATCCCCTACGAGTTCGTTGCCCAGCTCTTGCCAAACAGGCTTCATTGCTTCCGCCCAGACAGCGCGCTGCTCGTCTGTCAGATAGTGAATGCCAACACCTTCGCCAGACATAAACTCGGCAGCCGCACCGTTGATCTCGGTATTTTTCGCCATATTCCACTCAGTCGCTGCTGCGAGCGCTGCGTTGATTTCAGTCTTTTCAGCTGCAGGAATTTCATCCCACCACTGTTTGTTCGCCCCTACAAGGTAGAAGGAATATTGGTGATCCGTCATCGTGATGTGATCTACAAACTGATAAGTTGAAGACCCACGCCATGAGTTTGGAGTAACCTCTCCCGCGTCAATGACACCCTGCTGCAGCGCCGTAGGAGCTTCGGACCAGTTGATGCCAACCGGGTTTGCGCCAATGGCTTCCCAAGTTTTCACAAAAATCGGTGCGGATTGAACGCGAACCTTCAGACCTTCGGCGTCACTTGGTAGCAGAATAGGATCTTTGGCCTTGTAACCGAGATCACGCGGGCCATTCATCCAGACGGCAACAACTTCGATGTTTTGGTTGTTCAAACCTGGCATGATCGCATCGCGTACAATCGGGTCCGCGACGGCCGCCTGAATCTTTTCAGGTGTATTCAACAAGAACGGTAGCTGCAAAGCTGCTACTTTTGGGTTTACCGAACTATAGATACCCGCGGTTGGCGATACGATGTGAGTGCCGCCAAGTTGCAAACCTTGGATCTGGCTTTGCTGGTCAAAAAGGGTTCCGCCATGGTGCATTTCGACGTCAATCTTGTCACCTAGGCGCTCTTCGAGCTGTGAGACAAGGTACTCAAAAGTTTGCCCTTTCAGGCCTTTATTGTTGTTGTCATTTGACATGATCATTTTGACTTCAGCCGATGCAGCTGTTGCCACTAGAGTGACTGCCAAAGCCGCGGTAACGGTCTTAACTTGCTTCAGGAACATATCTTCTCCTCCTTGGATTATGTTTAAAAGCTGTGAGAAATCAGGCGCATCACTGTGTCAGTCCCGGAAGAAACATCGACAGTGGTGGAAAGAAAGTGACAATCATCAACGTGATGATGGTTGCGATCATCCAGGGCAAAGTGGCCTTAAATACCGAGAGCACCGGTAATCCAGAGATCGAACTCGCGACAAAAAGATTAATGCCGACAGGTGGCGTGATCAGACCCAGCTCGATATTCACAACCATAACGATTGCAAAATGTACGGGATCAATACCCAAGCTTTCAGCGGCAGGCACCAAAAGCGGCGCAAAGATCAGGATTGTTGGCACGCCTTCAAGGAAGAAGCCAACAATAACCAACAATACATTCACGCAGAGCAAGAACACGATGGGTGACACATTCATGTCGAGCACAAATTGCGCCATCGCAGCGGGCACACCAACCTTGGTCAAGAAAAAGCCAAACAACAACGCATTCGCGGTGATCCAAAAAATCATACCAACACGCGGGCCGGTTTCGGCGGTGACCTTAAGCATCTCGCGAAAGCTCAGCTCGCGATAGACAAAGAACCCGATGAACATCGCAAGAACCGCCGCTATTGCCGCAGCTTCAGTTGGGGTAAAGATCGCACCGCCATCATAGTAATACCCAAACAACGTAAATTCG
The DNA here is from genome assembly GCF_040364665.1 of Cognatishimia sp. WU-CL00825. Taxonomy (NCBI): domain Bacteria; kingdom Pseudomonadati; phylum Pseudomonadota; class Alphaproteobacteria; order Rhodobacterales; family Paracoccaceae; genus Cognatishimia; species Cognatishimia sp. WU-CL00825. Next base: position 24,792 of record NZ_BAABWX010000002.1, on the reverse strand, counting down.
GGGAAACCGTAGATACCCATGACGATAAAGGCAGGCAAAGACAGGGCTGGCAGGCTGGAACGAAAGGCCGATCGCAGCTCGCCGCGGCTAGCACGTTCACGCACTTGGATGCCTTCTTTGATGGCCAAAAAGCGCGCTGTGAACAGCAGCAATGCACCATAAAGAATGCCAGGGATAATACCTGCCAAGAACAACGCAGGGATCGAAGTTTCCGTTACAAACCCATAAAGGATCAGCGGAATGGATGGCGGTATCAGAATCCCGATCGAGCCTGACGTCGCCAAGGCCCCGATAGCATATTTGTCTGAATAGCCCTCTTTCTTGAGCGATGGGTAGAGAATATTTCCGACAGCCGCGACAGTTGCTGGGCTTGAGCCAGAGATTGCTGCAAAGAAAATGCAGGTCAAAACGGTGGTCATGCCCAAGCCGGCGCGCAGGTGGCCAACGATGGCTTGCGCAAAGTTCACAAGGCGTTGCACAAGGCCACCCCGCTCCATCAAACCGGCGGCGAGGAAGAAAAACGGAATTGCCATCAGCGTAAAATGGTTGAGGTTGGCAAAGAACTTTTGCCCAACAATCCCATCCGCGATGGGCGAAAACATCATGGAACTGACCAAGGCAGATCCGCCCAATGCCACCGCAATCGGTGCGCCAATGATGATCAGCCCAAAGAAGACTATGACAAGCGTGAGAACGATCATTCGATAACGCCCTTCTTATATTTGGCGCCGATATGGTCGCGATATTGGTCTTCGGGATGGAGCGTGCTTGGTTTGTAAAACAGCGTGTAAAGTACTAAGCCATACCGCAGTGTCATCAGCGCGGTGATGATCGGCACGATCAAAAACGGATACAGCAACTTGATGCCAAGTTCCGGATGCAGTGCATTGATAAGGTTTAAGAATTTTGCATAAAACACCGCGTCTAGCAGCACATAGGCAGCAAGAGCAAACGCCGCACCAAGAGACAGGAAGTTCAAAATTGCACGTAGTTTGGGTGAGACTAGACTGGGCAGCAAATCCACACGCGGATGAAATCCATCGCGCACCGCGCGCACCGCGCCAAATAACATCGCCCAGATCAAGGCAGTGACAAGCCCTGCTTCAAGCCAATGAATTCCGGTGTTAAACAGATATCGCAGTACAACTTGTAAGAAGGCCATAAACAGACCTGCCAAAAGCAGCGACACCATGATCCAGTCTTCTATGACACATAAGATGTCATCAATTTTTTTTATCATTTTTCCCTCCCAAACGCGTCACGCCTTCACGACGCGTTGATTATGTATGTGCGTACATCTGCTTTCCTGCGAACGGCAGCTCGACCCGTAAGATCGAAGAGCTCTCTGCCTCTGTGATGTAGAGATGCCGCCCCTCTGGGCCGCCAAAGGCACAATTCGCTGTCAAAATCCCTTTGGGTGAGCGGATGCGAAACATCGGTTCACCAAGTCGCGACATGACCCAGACGGTACCAAGCCCCATATGACCAATTATCAATTCACCACCTTCCCCGAGAGCCAGACCGTCTGGGCCCGCTAATCCGCCCGAAAGCTGAATAAAGGTGCCAGATTTAACGACGGTCCGACTGCCGGGAAGGAACCTGATACGCCAGACGGCGTTCATGCGCGTCACAGCAAGAAAAAGCTGGCCTTCGTTCTCATTCAAAACAAGGCCATTTGGGCTCGGTATATTGTCCACAAGACACTCAAGCTCGCCCGAGGTGCGCAGACAGAAAAGTCGCCCATGCGCTGATTGCAGACCACTTTGCCCTTGATCCGTAAAGTAAAGGTCGCCGTTTGATGCAAAATGCAGATCATTGAGCCCGTGGAACCGCTCCAAAGCTGGTCGCGTTAGAAACGGTTCCACCTTTTGACTATCTGGGTCCATGACCATGATGCCATGTGCATGATCCGCTATGAAGATGCGCCCGTCCTTATGGATTTTTAGACCGTTTGGTTCTCCATCGTAGTCGGCTGCAACAGAAAAATTACCCTCTGGGTCACACCGTAAGATGCGCCCATGGCAGATATCGACGCAATATAGATTACCTGCGCGGTCAAACGATGGGCCCTCAAGAAACGCGCGGAAGTTTTTACCCGGATGCTGCACATCCCCCCATTCAGAGGCCCCTTTCGGGGCAAGCTCTGCAGGAACTTGCGCAAAGACTTCTGCTGTCAATTCTGTGGGTGGTGCGAAAAACATTAGGAAATCTCACATTGCATTTTATTCATCATAAAAGCAATAATACGCACAAAGCAACACAAATGTATGGATGTATAATCAAATGACCACTCATTTAAGACTGATCGATGCGCATGCCCATGTTTTTGCACCGGAAAAATTCCCTTACGCCGAAAATCGAAACTACACGCCAGGCAATGCGGATTGCGAAAAGCTTGCTGCACATATGGATCGAATCGGTGCAGATCATGTGGTTGTGGTTCAGCCCAGCACTTATGGCACCGACAATCGTGCGACACTTGAAGCGGTGGAAATCCTGGGCCAAGACCGCGCGCGCGCCGTTGCCGTTGTTGACCCCAGCAAACATGAGCCAGATCACATTCAATCGCTTTGGTCGTCTGGCGTGCGCGGATTGCGCGCCAACCTAAAAACCAGCGGCGCAACAGCAATTGATGTAGCAAAGGCACAGCTTGTTCAACTCAACGCCCAGATGAAGGGCACAGACATGATATTACAAATTTTCCTACCAGCAGATGTCATCTATTCATTGAAAGATACAATTGCTCAGCTCGGGCGCCCTACGATCCTAGATCACTTCGCCGGGCTAAAGACCGAAGATCCAAACTTTACCGAAACCTTAGACCGCGTGTCGGAAGTTCTAGCGTTGCCAAATGTAATTTTAAAAACGTCAGGCCTGTGCCGTGTGATCGACTACGCCGACTCGGCAGCGGCACTTGCACCCTATATCCCCAGCCTATTTGACGTCGCCAAAGGACGCATCATCTGGGGCAGCGATTGGCCGCATACTGGAAAATCGGCACAGCGCGCAACACGGCCCCTGTCTGAAATCGAGCCCTTTATGCACATTGACGATCTCGCTTATCTAGAACTCCTAAAACATTGGTGCAGAACCGATACAGAGTTCAACAATATAGCTCGACACACATCGTTGAATTTATTCAACTTTTAACTATTTCTGACTGTTGCCGTGTATCTAAATGAAAATGGTTCTACATAAAAAGATTCACCGTGTAAGATCACCATATCTTCCTCAGAAAACAGGGTGTGGGATCGTACCAACAACGGTGCCCCTGCGGTGACGTTCATCTGCTTTGCTTGATTTTCCGACGCTACCATTGCACGCAGGGCTGCATCAATGCGCCCTATGCGTATCCCAAGTCCCAATTCGATTAACTCGTGACCGCCCTGGGTTTCCAGCGCATGCGCCGAAACGTCTAAGATAATATCCGGAGAAAAATACCGTACTTCGGACCCAATACATTCATCCTCAACAAACCGAAGGCGCTCTAAAGTGCTAACCAGCGTCCCTTCGGCTATTCCAAGTTTACTAGCAACAATTGGCGACGCTGCCCTGCGGGAAAACGAAATCAAATGATAGGTCACATGATCACCGGAAACCGCCATTTCGTTTTCAAAAGATTGAATATTGTGGATGTCCAAATTGACACGCACCATCATGTCATCGGTCAATCGACAGGCAAACGTCCCTTGTCCAGCCTGGCGGCGCACGACACCCTCTAGGGCAAGGCGCGACATGACGGTTTGCACCGTTGATCGGCTCACCTCGAAGGATTTAGCGATTTGCTTTTCAGTCGGCAATCGCTGTCCAACCTTCAGTTTTTGGGATCGGATCTGTTCGACGAAATGATCGTAAATCCGTTGTTTTGCGGTAACTCCAGCGATAGCACTGCCCTCTTAGAAATAAACGGCGTTGAATAACCACTCATTTTTAACAAGTTTTGCGGAAAGGTACAGTCATTTGCACGGTGCCGACTTTTGCGCCGTTCAGTCATGAAGCTAAGTAATTTTTTGATGCAAGATTCCCGGCAGGATACCACCATGGCGTAACGTCTCGACTTCTTGCCAAGTTTCCACCGCAGCGACACAATCGATTATGCGGGTGCACCCATTGCGCCGTATAAGTCGGACATCTACCTTATGGCCTGGCGTTAAAGCCGCCGTCGGACTATGAACTTCGATCCGATCATGGGGGCTGACTCTCGCATTTTGGGGGACAAATTCATCTTGAACTTGCAGTGGTAAGATCCCCATACCAATCAAGTTGCTGCGGTGAATACGTTCAAAACTATTTGCAATGACTGCACGCGCACCCAGTAACGCCACACCTTTTGCAGCCCAGTCACGACTGGACCCCATACCATAGCGATGCCCTGCTAAAATCACGGTATTCTGACCCTGCGCTTGCAGCACATTTGCTGCATCAAACACAGGCAATGGCGCGCCATTCTCTAGAATGGTGAATGACGGCGGCAAGCCATCAGCCAGATAGTTTCGCGCGAGACGGTTGGTAAAAAGCCCCCGCACCATGACTTCCCAATTGCCGCGATAGGCCGCATAGACATTCAAATCTTGCGGATCTCCTCCGCGTTCAATCAACCATTGGCCAGCTGCGCTTTTAGGATCAATCCACCCGGCAGGTGAAATATGGTCCGTGGTCATATCATTTCCCAAAACCATCAATGGAGCGGCGGAATAGCACCCCAGACGTGATTTTTCGTTGAGGGATGCAAATTTTGGGCGCCGAAGATAGCGCGAACCTTTATCCCATGGGAACTGGGGGCCAGCCGCCGCTGGAATGGCCTGCCAAGCTGCACTTTGCCCAGCTTTGGCAAATGCTTGGCATACGTCAGACGCGCGAAAACCATCCGCAAGTGTTTGGTCAATTTCCGCCTCTGTCGGCCAAATATCGGCCAAAACGACAGGCGAGCCATCAGCAGATATACCGATCACATCCGTCAGGATATCGCCTTTGATCGTACCCTTTAGTGCATAGGCAATCACTAACGGAGGGGAAGCAAGATATCCAAGATCCAGTCTGGGGTGCACGCGCCCCGGAAAATTTCGGTTGCCGGACAACACTGCGCAAATTGCCTTACCTTCGCTCAGTGCAGTATCGATAATGGCCGGCAGAGGGCCTGAATTTCCGATGCATGTGGTACATCCAAAACCTACAATGCCAAATCCAAGAGCATCTAGATCTTCGGTCAATCCTGCCCGATCCAAATATGCCTGCGCAGAGGGCGAACCAGGTGCCAGTGAGGTTTTCACCCATGCTGGAGGCCTGAGCCCAAACTTGCGCGCTTTGCGCGCAAGCAAACCAGCAGTCACCAACAACCGAGGGTCAGATGTATTTGTGCAACTGGTGATCGCAGCCACCCCAACTCCGCCATCGGTTGGCACATCCATGCGTGTGGTTGCAGCGCAGAGCTCGCGCCCGAGAGCGGCTTCGACATTCTTTTGCGCCTCGATCGGTGCGCAACAATCTTGTGGTCTTCGAGGTCCAGCAATTTTGGGCGAAATGCTGGCTAAATCGATCGATACCTCACGGTTAAACTGTGGTGTCTCTTGCGGGTCAAACCAAAGACCCATCGCACAGAAAACTGGCTGAATACGCGCGCTTAATTCAGCGTCTCTCCCTGTGCGTTTAAGGTAATTTACAACTTCCGCATCAGCGGGAAAAAATCCAGTTGTTGCGCCATATTCCGGTGCCATGTTCGCCACGACAGCACGGGCATCAGCGCTAAGTGTGCCCACGCCTGGACCAAAAAACTCAACAAAACTTCCAGCGACCCCAGACGAACGCAACACCTGTGTCACCACAAGAGCAAGGTCAGTTGCAGTGGTACCCGCAGGCAATGCCCCTGTCAGTCGAACCCCAAGGACTTCAGGCACAGCAAGCGCGACAGAGTTGCCAAACATGACACTTTCCGCTTCGAGACCACCCACACCCCAGCCCAAGACACCAATACCATTGACCATGGGCGTATGGCTATCAGTCCCAAGAAGCATATCTGGATGCGCCGACCCATCTTCTTTGACCACCAATAATGTTGCAAGCTGTTCAAGGTTAATCGTGTGCATGATTCCTGTGCCCGGTGGATTCACCCGCACGCCTTGCATGTTAGAAGAAGCCCACTTCATAAACGCATATCGTTCGCTATTGCGCGCTATCTCATTCTTGGCATTTTGGGCGATAGCAGATTTTTCACCATAGACATCAACTGCAAGGGAATGATCCACCGAGACTTCGACAGGTAAAGTTGGCGTTAATTGCCTTGGGTCTTGTCCGGCCTCAGCCAAAGCATCGCGCAAACCGGCGATATCTGCCAAGGCAGGGGTACAAGTGGTATCATGCATCAACAGCCTGTTGGGGCGAAAGCAAAACTCCGAACTGCTGGTCTTGCCGGCTAACCAACAGTCCAACGCAAGCAAGAGTTGTGATCTATCGCCCCCTGCCCGTAGGTGGTTTTCTGCAAGCAAGCGCAACACATGTGGTAAACGGGTCAACCGTGAACCTAAGATTTTCACGAGATCAACGACCTGCAAATCCCCGCTAAAGGTATGAACCGTGTGGACTTCCATCATGCCTTATCCTGCCCGGTAAATTTTAGAATAATCGGGCCAGCAAAGAGCGCGCCCAAAACGCGCGCAATATGGTGAAACCCCACAATGGCAATATCTTGTCCCACGGCCACGGCAATCAACGACATTTCCGCGAGGCCCCCCGGTGCATAAGCCAAAGTCAAAGCAAGCGGGTCAGCGCCAAGATACTCCGCCGCTATCAATGCAGATCCAAAAGCTAATGAAATTTGCACCATCACGACAGCAAGTGCCGCCAAACCAACTTGCAACAACAATTTAGGTGCAACGCCGATGAACCGTGCACCAACGTTAATTCCAATAAAAATTTGCAAAAGATTTGAGATCTGTGCTGGCACTGAAAAATTGGCCACACCAATGAGATGTAAAACAGCGCAGAGGGCCAAAGGAACCAGGATCAAACCAGCGGGAAAACTTTTAAAACGATCCGTTACAACACCTGCAAGAATGCAAAAGCCGAACCACGCCCAATCGCTCACCACAAATTCGGCCTGCGTTGCCACATTGGCCCGAACAATTTCCGCATCTGCAATCAGGCCGATCAGAACCGGTATGATCAAGATAGCTAAAGCGATGCGCAGCGCGTGAACAATCGCCACGCGCCACTGTTCGCCACCTGTAATTTCACTGAGCAAAATCATCTCGGTAATCCCACCGGGCACCGCACACAAAGCGGCTTCGGCACGCCCAAAAGCAAAAGCTCGACGCATGAGATGGAAATTGCAAATACCGCCCGCTATCATAACGGCGGCCATAAACAAAAACGACGGCCACCAAGTAAGCAAGGATGTCAAAACGCCAAGTGTAACCGAGGCTCCCAACATTGTTCCAACCGAGGCCTTTACATAGGGCATCGCGCGATTTGGAGGGTGTACCGGCAATTTCAAAACCGACATGGCGATGGTGCAAAGCATTGCGCCAACCATCCACCCCAAAGGGATGCCACTTAGCGAAACAACCCATCCCCCGGCCGCCGCAGCAGCTATCGTAATTGCGGGCCAGATGTATTCAGATTTGGCACTCAAACCAAATTCACAGGACTGTACAATACGCCATCGGCATCTGCGTAGACATATTGGCCGGATTCAAATATGACGCCGCCAAAGGAAATTTCACACCCAAATTTGCCCCAGTTTTCTTTCGCTGATTTCACTGGCGAGGTGCCCAAAGCAAAGACTGCAATGTCCATTTCGTCAACTTCGACACTATCGCGAATTGCACCGTTGATGATCAATCCTTGCCACCCGTTGTCAATTGCCCAGCCCGCCATTCGGTCACCCAAAATTGCAATGCGCGTCGACGCACCACCATCAACCACCAAAATGCGCCCCTCGCCCGGGGATTTTAGCAATTCGCGTATTGTGCTGTTGTCTTCAAAGCATTTAACGGTCTCGATTACGCCGCCAACAAACTCTTTTGTACCGAACTTCCGAAAAGGAAGATGCACGAGTTGTAGTTTGTCTGCGTGATCGTCAATCAGGTCTGCGGTTTTCATAATGTCCTCAAATGGTTCCAAAGGTTGTCTTTAGATCGGCAACCTCGGTTTCGTTCAAAAGTTTGGTTTTTTGTCCACGCAGGGCGACCAGCAGCTTTGCGGTTTCTTCCAGCTCTTCGGCCGCGCAAACCGCCGAGAATAGGTTTTTTCCGCTCACCACAGGACCATGATTTCCAAGCAAGACAGCCGCATACTGACCTTTTAGATCGCGGATCAGCTGTCCGGACTTTGGGTCACCCGGTTTCACATATGGCACCAATTTCACAGTGCCCACACGCATCACCACATAAGGTGTCAGAGGTGGCACGCAGTCATCTGGATCCACATCGACCAAACACGAAAGCGCCGTGGCCCAAGTGGAATGCAGGTGCACAACGGCGCCAGCTTCTGGACGGGTCTCATAAAAGGCCTGATGCAGAAAAACTTCTTTGGTTGGGCGATCTCCCGCGACGTGATTTCCCTCTAGATCGATTTTTGCGATACGCTCAGGCACCAGGTCCCCAAGGGTTACATTTGTCGGTGTCATCAAAATCCCATCTTCCAGTCGGACAGAAACATTCCCTGCTGTGCCAACCGAAAATCCGCGATCAAACATTGATTTACACAGTCGCGCCATCTCATCGCGCGCTTTTACTTCCGCGGGATTCATATGTCTGCTCCCATGATGGAAAGGGCCTTTTTGAAAAAGTCTGGCGCGCCGAAGTTGCCTGATTTCAAAGCAAGCAATACAGGGTCTGTCTCTCCGACCTTCAAGACAGGAATGCCGGGATCTATCTCCGGACCGATTTGCATCGCAGGGTTGCCAAGTTCGTCAGCCACTGCTTGCGCAACGGCTCCGGATGTTTCACCTCCCGCAACAACGATCTTGCGGTATCCGTTCCCGATCAGTTGGCGTGCGGTGTCTGCAAAAAGTGCATCAAGCGTCGCCGCGACTTTGTCACGGCCAAATTTCTCTTGGATTTTGCGAACCGCCTCAGGCGTTCCGGATGAATAGACCAATGGCTGTTTACCTTGGTTTTCAGCAATGAAAGCGACAAGCGTGTCGGCGGTTACCTTGCCAGACATGACATCCGGAACATCAATTGCATAGGTTGCCTGACGGCTCGCGTGCAAATCCACTTGCTCACGGGTTGCGCCAGAACAAGACCCAGCAAGGATCGCATCAGGGCCGGTTTGCGCATCTAGCGTAGTATCGCCCCCCCGTGCCAAACGTTTGCGGATAAAGTTGCGCGGCAGGCCAAGCGCTATCCCAGATCCGCCTGTGATCAGAGATGCGTCTTGCAGTGCTGCACCAATTGTCATGAGATCTTGGTCTGATGTCGCATCAACTACCGTAAACATATTGCCCCTACGCGCATCGTCAGCCAACGCCGCGGCAACGGCTTCTGAACCCGCGCTGACAACTGCTTGTGCAACGTGACCAACGCTCCATTCGGTCTGCAAAGACAGAAAACGGCGGATATCGGGATCAGTCATAGGAGTCAGCGGATGGTTCTGCATTCCGCTTTCATTGAGCAACTTGTCAAAAACAAATAAATGTCCCTGATACACTGTCCGGCCAACGGTGGGGAAAGCCGGGCAAACCACAACGCCACGTGCATTCATTGCCAATGCAAGCGCCTGCCCTACTGGCCCAATATTGCCTTCACTGGTTGAATCAAAAGTTGAACAGTATTTGAAAATGATTTGCTGGCATCCCTGCGCAAGCAGCCATTCCAATGCAGCTAGGCTTTCTGACACGGCTTCTTCGACCGGTGCAGTGCGGCTTTTCAGAGAAATTACGCCCGCTTCAATATGAGCTGGTGCCGGTGAATTTGGCACGCCCGGGAACTGAGCAGTTGCCAGCCCTCCCTCAGGAGCGGCACCTTTAGCGAGCGTGTTTGCAATATCACTTGCGCCTGTGAAATCATCTGCAATGACACCAATCAACATTTGACAGGATCCTTATTTGGGTGTTCCGCACAGCGCGGACTTTAGTTTTTTGATGGCGGCTTCAGGGCTGGTCAAAACGGGTACATCGGTCACCGCACGTACTGCATTCGCTGCGCGTGCCATTGAGAAATGAGCCAGCAATATCGCATCGGCCTTGCCGATGGTTTTTGCAGCTTTAGCAATCAGGCGATCATGTGTGTCCGCGTTTCCAGCCTTTAATGCGTCAAGCGCACCTTCAGCAAAAACTGATCGAATCTTGGCGGAAGACCTTTGGCTTTCTGCCTCTTCGACAAACTCGTCTACCATGCCCTTTACGGCTGGTGCGAAGGTATAGATCATTGCGATGTCGTCACCTTGTGCAATGGCAGCTTCAAACATCGCTTCGTTTGGTTTTAGTACCGGAATATCAGATGTCTCTGCAGCCTCTTCGATGCCGCGGCCAAAGGCAGAACAGGTATAAAGAATACCATCCGGCTTCATGCCTTCCGCATATCGCGCAAGACGCACAATGCGGGCATTTAGCTGATCAAGGGTTGCGGCTCCGCTCGCGCGGTCCGCAGACAGACCTTCTTCCAGAATTGTAACCGTATCCGCGTCAGGCCAGAGCTCTTTGGCGGCCGTCTCGATTGGCTCGACGGCCACTCGGGTTGCATGGATCAAAGCAATTCGCGGATTTGAAGACATTAGAATTCTTTCAAAAAGGGCGGGTGGTGCCGACCGGCACCACCCTAATATGGTCGACCAGAGAGAGGGCGGTCGGCCACGGGAGAGATCAGGCCGCAGCCACCGCTTCAGCAACGTAGGTACCGAAAACATCACAGTTTACAGAACCACCAAGGTCACGTGTGCGTTTGGCTGGATCGTCAATAACCGCGTCAACCGCGTCCGCAATCGCGTTGCCCGCGTCTTGCAATTTCTGGATACCGCGCTGCTCACCAAGCCATGTCAGCATCATCGCTGCAGACAGGATCAAAGAACATGGGTTTGCAACGTTCTGGCCCTGAATATCAGGCGCAGAACCATGTTGTGCTTGTGCACAGCACAGGCCGGTTTCTGCGTTTGCGTTGATCGAACCTGCAAGACCCAAAGAGCCAGACAGTTCGGACGCAAGGTCTGACAGGATGTCGCCGTAGAAATTGGTCGCAACAACAACGTCATATGCTTCTGGATTACGAACAAGCAGAGCTGCGAATGCGTCAACAATGAACTCTTCTGTTTCAACTTCCGGGTATTCTTTCGCAACTTCACGGAAGCACTCAAGGAACAGACCATCGGTCATCAAAAAGGAGTTCGCTTTGTGGATCGCAGCGATTTTTTTGTTGCGCTGCATCGCCAGCTTAAAGCCTTCACGACAGATACGCATGGAGCCATGACGGGTGATTTTACGGACCGACAATGCCATATTTTCGTCAGGCATCATTTCGCCAACGCCTTTGAACATGTTGCGGTCTGGGTAAAAACCTTCGGTCGCTTCGCGCATGATCACCAGATCCATGTCTGGCGCTTTATTAGGTATAAAGCTACGGGTGCGCGCCGGGCGTACGTTTGCATAGAGGTCCAGGCCGATGCGGAAGCCCGCAGACACATTGCGCCCGCCGTCGACTAATGGTGGGTAATCCATATGGGATTGTGTGCCTAGGATAACACCATCAAATTCCGTACGTGCGCGATTCAAAACCTCTTCGCGCAGCGTAATCCCGTGCTTTTCAAGGCTAGGGAAGCCGGATTCTTCTTCGTGGAACGTCAAACCCAGGTCAAATTTCTTATTCGCAGCTTCAACGACCTTCAGTGTCTCCGCCATAATTTCCGGACCAATGCCATCGCAGGGCAGCGTCATAATTTTCATTTTAGTTACTCCTTAGTTGGCCCATCAGGACCATATTGAGATAGATGTCGGCTCAATCGCCAACGAATGCTTCTTCGTCGCGCGCAGCTTCCATTTTCTTTTTGATGCGGCGGCCCATCACCATGGGCAGAACAAAACCGGTGACCGCGATAACCCAGAGAATGATTGCCAAAGGACTGCCAAACAGGACCATCCAGTCGCCATCAGAAATCGTCATGGCGCGGCGCAGGTTCACTTCCATCTGATTGCCAAGCAGGATGCCAAGGATCACTGGAACCAGAGACACATCCAGTTTGCGCAAGACCCAGCCAGCAATGCCAAAGCCAACCATCAGCATCACATCAAAACTTGAGCCGGTGATGCTGTAGATGCCAACAAAGGAAATCATCGCCACAATCGGCATCAAAATGCGCGTTGGTACCATCAGCACCCGGGTAAAGATGCCGACCAACGGGATGTTCATTGCGAGCAAGATAAAGTTTGCTAAGAAAAGCGCCGCGATCAGTCCCCAGACAACATCCGGGTTCTTGGTGAACAAAAGCGGGCCAGGCGTGATATTCAGTTGCAAAAGAACCGCCAACAGAACTGCTGTCGTGCCTGAACCAGGAACGCCTAGGGCGAGCATTGGAACAAGGGCACCACCTGATGCGGCATTATTGCCAGCTTCAGGCGCAGCGACGCCGCGTGGGTCGCCCTTCCCAAAGGTCTTGCCATCGCGATCAACTGTTTGTTTTTCCAGCGAATAGGCAAGGAATGATCCCAACGACGCGCCCGCCCCTGGCAGAACACCCGCAAAAAAGCCCAACCCAGTGCCCCGTGCCATCGACGGTATACAGCGCTTGATCATGCCAAAATCTGGCATAATGCGGCCAATCTTGACCTCGCCAGAGGACGCCACAGCACCCCCACGGTGATTTTCAAGGAAAATAAACACTTCGCTCAGCGCAAACAGGCCAACAATCGCGATTAGGAAATCAATGCCGTCATAGAGATGAATATGGTCAAAAGTGAAGCGCTGCGAGCCGGTTTGAGAATCGCTCCCAATCATCGCGATTCCAAGACCCAGCGCAGCTGCAAAGGCCGACTTGGCCTGATTGTTTGAAGAGATCCCGCCCAGAGTTGCAAAGGCAACCGTGAACAACACAAAGTATTCCGCCGGGCCAAACAACAAGGCAATTTTCACAAGTTGCGGTGCCAATAAAACAAGCCCGCAAGTGGCAAAGAACGCCCCTACAAATGAAGCAACACCTGACAGGGACAATGCTTCGCCTGCCATGCCCTTTTTCGCCATTGGATAACCATCCAGACAGGTCATCATCGCCGGTTCGTCACCGGGAATGTTCAGCAGGATCGAACTGATCCGCCCGCCATACATCGCGCCGTAATACACACTGACCAGCAAGATCAGAGATGGTGTTGGACCAAGCCCCATTGAAAACGCGATGGGAATTAAGATGGCGACGCCATTTGCAGGCCCTAGCCCTGGCAAAGCGCCCATCAAGGTGCCCAAAAAGCACCCAACAACGGCGAGGAAAAAGTTCTGCGGTGTAAGCGCTACCGCGAAACCGTCTGCGAGGAGTGAAAGAATTTCCATGATTTATGACCTTCAGAAACCGAGTGGACCTTCGGCCAATGCAAGGCCAAGGATCAGATGGAAAACGACGTAAATTCCGACGGATGTCGACGCTCCGGCAACCAGAGACCACAGAGGCTCGGTGCCAAGCCGCCAGGTCAAATAGGCCGTTGCAAATACGGTTGAAATCAAGAAGCCAAGCTCTGGAAGCGCCAAACAATACAGAAACATTACAGCGGCCGCGAAAACGATCTCTGAGAACGCCTTGAAGTGCGGCCAATTGGGTTCTTCATCGGGACGAATTATGAAATAGAGCGAACAAATTCCAATAATTGTGCCAACGATGTAGGGGAACGCTCTGGGGCCGACGACATCGACCATAAAGCTGTCTTTGATGATTGAAGCGGCCCAAATGTAGAAAACGGCTAGCGCCAACCCAAAGATGCCGAATATACGATCACTCATGTTCATTTCTCGATTTTTTACTGAAATGGCCGGCCCGTTTGCACAGGCCGGCCAAATAAGTGTGGCTACTTAATGATGCCGATTTCACGGGACAGCTTCTCAACGTCAGCAATGCTGCCCGCTACGAAGTTGTACATGTCATCGCCAAAATTGTTGAACGGTGCGATCGCGGCTGCATCCAAGGTCTCTTGAAAACCAGGATCAGCTGCCATGGTTTGGATTGCATTTGACCAAAACGTTTTGGCTTCATCAGATGCACCCGCAGGCATGTAAAGACCGCGCCAGTTGGCACCGACCACGTCATAACCTAGTTCCTTGGCCGTCGGGATATCTGGATAATTGGTTAGGCGCGTCGGAGCCATGATGCCGATGATACGGATATCGCCAGCTTCCAAGAAACCCAGCATTTCAGAGAAATCACCCGACAAAGCTTCGGTTGCGCCAGACAGCAGACCGGTCATAGCTTCACCGCCACCGTCAAATGAGACGTATTTCAGCTTGGTGACATCTTCCATGCCCGCCTCGCGTGCGACCAACATTGGTTTGATGTGGTCAAAGCTGCCAACCGAGGATCCGCCTGCGATACCCACAGAGCGAGGATCTTCCATGATGTCATCCATCATGTCTTTGAGCGTTTGGTATTCGCTGTCGGCGCGCACCGCGATGGCCCCATATTCCGCGCCGAACGTGGCAAGGAAATGCACATCGTCTTGCTTTGCACCTTCGTAAATGCCCTGCGCGATACGCGCGCTGGTGCTCATTGAAGCAGCAACGATCAGGTTGTTGTCGTCGTTACGTTCTTTTGTGACGTGGGCAAAAGCAACGCCCCCGCCGCCACCAGACATGTTGGTGACCTGCATTGAGTCTTCGATAACACCCAAATCAAACAGGTATTTTGCGGTTGTCCGGCAAATGAAGTCCCATCCACCACCAGGGTTGGATGGAGCGATACATTGTGGGCTTTCAGCCTGAAAGCCTTCGGCAGAAGCCGCTGTGAACATAGTGCTTGCCATGAGTGTCGCTGCGACACCAACAAATGCGATTTTCTTGAACAAACTATTTCCTCCCAGAATTGTACGACGAATCTTCGTCTGCGCTAAATTTGCATATTAATTTACAAAAAACCAATATTAAATTGCACTGAAGGACACAGAAAACCAATCAGCGTGATTTTCTTGTAAATAAAATTTAAATTTTTCATAAGGTTACACACCAACATCTTTGTACCAAAAAAAATTTCGTTTCTTATTTTGGATAACAAGTGCAAAATAACCAGACGAACTTTTGATAACTCCAGCGTGAAATTTGGACGTGAACTAATGCGTCTCAAAAAAGTAAAAACGGCCCATTCCGAGGAAACGAAGCCTTGAGAACAACTGATTTAAGTAACAAAATCGCCCGACGCATTGCGCAGGAAATTTTGAACGGCACAATTGCGGAAGAATCCCATATTGGCACTCAGACCATCGCGAACAGTTACCAAGTTTCCCGCACACCCGTTCGAGACGCCTTAATTGCCTTGGAAGAAGTTGGCTTGCTCGAACGCATCCCAAATCGCGGCTATTTCGTGCCCCGAAACCTTTCACCTGAAGCACTCAAGCAATTCACTGACGCGCAAGAAGAAGAAGGCAACGTCTACCAGCGTTTTGCCGAAGATTGGCTAACGGATGAGCTGCCCGAAATTGTTTCTGAACAAAGCTTACGCCAACGCTATGGAGTGACAAAAACCGGCACAAACGAACTGCTTAGCCGTGCTGCTCGCGAAGGTTGGGCAGAGCCCAAAGACGGCTATGGCTGGAAACTGTTGCCCGTCGCCAAGACGGCCGAGGCCTTTGATGAAATCTACCGGTTTAGGATGGCCATTGAACCTGCCGCCATGCTGGAACCGACTTTTGAGGTGAACCGAGATGTGCTGGATGATCTGCGCCGCACACAGGAAAGCATGCTTGAAAATGACATTTCAGAAACACCCGGCGAAGTGTTGTTGCGCAATGGGTCTGAGTTTCATGAACAACTGGCGCGCCTGTCAGGAAACCCTTTCTTTTTAACCGCCCTGCAACGCGTCAACCGCATGCGCCGCCTGATGGAATACCGTGCAGAAATCAATCGCGAGCGGATTGTCGAGCAATGCAGCGATCACCTAGAAATACTAAGCCTCTTAGAACGCGGCGAAATTGCGGATGCTTCCTATCTCATGCGTCGACATCTTAGCGGCGCGCTCAAGCGCAAATCTCCAGTTGCTTGGAATTGGGCTGCAGACAAAACCATTATAACCAAGAAAGCCGAAGGCTGATATGAAACCAGATGATAGCCCTACCCTCAGCATGGCCTTGGTCGCCCATGACCAGATGAAAGACACGATGATCGAATGGGTAACAAAACACCGAGATCTATTGGCTGGCTTTGAACTTTTTGGCACTGGCACAACGGGCGGACGCATAGCAGAGGAAACCAGCCTCGATATAAAACGCCTAAAAAGTGGACCGCTAGGAGGCGATGCACAAATCGGGGCCATGATTGCAGAAAACCGTCTAGATGTGTTGGTATTTTTTACAGATCCGCTCTCTGCAATGCCGCATGATGTAGACGTAAAATCACTTCTCAGATTGGCGACACTTTATAACACGGCTTTGGCCATAAATGAGAAAAGCGCGACCCTATTGCTAAGTGCTTTAAGGACCTGAAGTACAACAGTTTATTCTGGCATTCTTCACTGATCGCCTCATCGCGTACCTCTTCTGGCACTAAATCTTATTATCTCGCTAACACCATATGATTGCGCGACATGGTCGATCATGGTGATCACGCTGCAAGTCGATTACCCAAGTGACTGACCAAGATCCCAAGACCTGCCGCCTCGGTGAAAGCATTATTGCACAAACTAGCCCGCGCGCCGTCGCCTCAGAAAGGCTGCCGTGACTTTCTTTGTCGTTAAAATATGGTCCTTCAACAATGCAGCTGCCTCATCCGCAGCGCCATTTTTACAGGCGTTCAAAATCATCTGATGTTCTTGCTGAGGCCGTTCAAGACCAGACGCCGTTGACACAATTGTATTTGAATATGGGCCCAGACGTGACCGCAGGTCAGCGATCATCTTTAGCAGATGATCGTTATTGCAGGGTTCATATAGGCACAAGTGAAATGCAATATTAGAGGCACTCCAGGCCGTCGGCTCTGTCTGGCTGTCATAGGCAGACAAAATCTCTTCGGCCTTTGCAAAATCCGCAAAGATCATATTTGGAACGGCAAGTTCGATAGCAAGACATTCCAAAGCAATTCGAATATCAATCAGGTTAAGAATCTCATCGTCCGAAATTTCGCGAACAATGGCACCGCGGTTTTTTCTGAACTCGACAAATCGCTCTGCCTCAAGCTTCAATAATGCCTCGCGGACAGGCACCTTGCTGACGCCAAATCGAATGCCAATCTCGTGCTGTCTCAGTGCTTGCCCCGGTGGCAATTTTCCCGATGCAATCTCGTCTTTTAACCTGTCATAGATGGGCTGGCTGGAACTCTTGCTGTCTGTAAACTCTGTCATAGCCTAGCTATATATTAAGCCCACGGAACACAAAAGCTCTCAGCCAATTAATCCTCAGTCGCGCACCACCATGACCGAACCGCGTGAATGCCGCACAACACGCGCGGCATTTGGGCCCAGTAAATAGTCACTGAGCTCTGGTCGATGCGAGGCAAGAGCGATCAGATCGGCCTTGGTCCGTTCGGCGATCTTTAGGATCTGATCATAAATAGCGCCTTCTGCAACGATGTGGTGTTTGACAATTCCATCCGTTTTTTGCTCGGCCGTGAAATCATGCAAACGCTGCATGGCTGCCTGCGTCATTTGTTTCTGAAATCCCGCAGGAAAAAATGTAGAGGCCATGGCCCCCACCGGAACGACCACATTTAAGAAATGTAACGTCGCCCCGTTGTCGCGTGCGATTTGAATGGCAGTTTGCACCGCCTTTTCACTGGCTTCCGCCTGGTCAAGATCAATGGGAACTAGGATGTGATTATACATGGCTCATTTCTCCTGATTTCCGGCGACGCGACAGTTGGAACATCACCAACAGAGCCAAAATCCCATAGGCTGGAATATAGAACCATTCTTTAGACATGCGGGCATTTGGTTGGTTCAACTCAAGCACTTCCCAATCAAAGTCCACGCCCCATCGTTGTGCTGGGCTATTGAAATCAACGTTGTCCACAAAGACGCCATCTGGATCAATGCGCATGGTCATGCCGGTTGCCGCTTGTAAGCGGTCTTCACCAGAAGCCCCAACATCCCCCAGCGGAATAGCCACTTTGCGTTCGACAATGTCACCCGAGAAATTCTCGCCGCGCATGAACATTTGGATTTGTGCATCCGCCTCTGCCCCTTTGACGACTTGGTAAATCGCGGTTGGATCAACCTCGGTGAAGGGCGGTTGCACTTTGTCCAACCAAAAGGCCGGGCGTAACAGCGACAAGGCGATGACAATCATCAATGCGCTTTCAACCCTAAAGCTTTTGACCAGGAAATACCCCTGTGTCGCAGCTGCAAAGACACACATCGCCACCGTCGAGGAAACAATTATCAATGTGGCGCTCCACCAGTTTTCAACACCGATCAACAGCATTTCTGGATTGAACACGAAGATGAAGGGCAAAATTGCTGTGCGCAAAGAATAATAAAAGGCCTGAATGCAGGTTTTCATCGGGTCTGATCGCGCGACCGCGGCACCTGCAAAACTGTCCACCGCCACTGGAGGTGTCGTGCCTGACATAAGGCCAAAATAGAAAACAAACAGATGCACGGCAAACAATGGGATCACTAGACCATTTTGCGCCGCAAGCGTAACCAACGGCTGTGCCATGACGCTTGCAACAACAATATAGTTTGCTGTCGTCGGCAAACCCATGCCCAGAACAATACACATGATCGCTGTGAACAGCAGCATTATCATAACGTTGCCACCGGCGACGGCGTCAATGATTTCAGTCATCAACAGGCCAAGACCTGTCAAAGAAACGACGCCCACGATGATACCAGCTGCTCCCATCGCAACCGCAATGCCAACCATGTTACGCGAACCGGAAATGAAACCTTCGACAAGATCGCGAAAGCCATCGCGCAGCTCGGCACCAAATCCGCCGGTTTTGTCACCGCGGAAATACGCCATGATGGCCTTTTGCGTCAGCATGATGAACACCATGACAACAATGGCCCAAGAAACCGCAAGGCCTGGTGACAGGCGCATAACCATCAAGCACCAGATCAGCACACCAATTGGCAGAGCAAAGTGAAGCCCAGCCATGAGGGTTGGTTTCAGTTCTGGGATTTCGATCAAAGGCGCTTCGGGATCGTCGATTTCCAATTCTGGATAGCGCGATGCGATCTTCAACAACCAAAGGTAAAGCACGATCATAATCAGCCCGGCAATGGGCGTTGCCATGTCGCCGGCAAGCATGCCAAGACCTGTTGCAACAGCATAGACAATCCCACTGACAAGCGCGACTGCCCCAAAGCCAAACAGGAAACTCCAGATCTTTTGCAAAAACGTGGATTCGCGCACCTTGGCCAGCATCGGCATATTCGCCTTAACCGCCTCCAAATGCACAATGTAGAAGAGACCGACATAGCTGACGATAGCCGGTACAAAGGCATGTACCACCACTTCAAAATAGGTGATCCCCACAAATTCAGTCATCAAAAAGGCCGCGGCCCCCATGACAGGTGGCATGATTTGTCCGTTGATTGATGATGACACTTCGATTGCGCCGGCCTTTTCGCCGGAAAAGCCAATGCGCTTCATCAGCGGGATAGTAAATGTGCCGGTGGTGACAACGTTTGCAATGGCAGAACCAGAGATCAAACCGGTCAAGCCCGACGAAACAACCGCCGCTTTGGCCGGGCCGCCGCGCAGATGCCCCAGCATCGAGAAAGAGAGTTTGATAAAGAAGTTCCCTGCGCCGCCTTTGTCCAGCAACGCGCCAAAAAGCACGAAGAGGAAAATAAAACTGTTGGACACACCAAGCGGCAAGCCAAACACACCTTCGGTGGTCAAAAACATATGGTCGACATAGCGGTTCAGACTAAAGCCACGGTGCGATATCAGCTCTGGCAGCATCGGTCCAACAAAGACATAAACCGAAAAGACAGCGGCCACGATCACCAAAGAGATGCCCAAAACCCGGCGGGTAATTTCCATCACCAAAATCATACCGGCGATCGACACAAAGGTTTCAGCCGTTGTACGAATGCCGCCCGCGTTGTTCACAACGTCACGGTAAAACACAAGAATGTACAACGAGCAGCAGGCTGCCAACAGGCCAAATATCCAGTCATAGGCTGGGATATAAGAACGAGGCGCATTCACATACGCCGGAAATGTCATAAAGCCCAAGAACAAGGCAAAGGCCAAGTGGATGGATCTTTGCTGACTGTCGTCAATCAGACCTAAACCTGTGACGAAGGGAAGCGGAGAGGCCATATAGAGTTGGTACAGGGGCCACAGCAACGCCACACCCAGCACAATCTTTTTGGCGAGGCCCGACGGATCGCGTGCGCCAGTGTCATTCTCTGCGATCAGATCATCAAGTTCCTCTTGATGAAGCTTATCAGTCATCTTCACTCCCCCTCAGTAGGATATACGATGACGGCCGCAAAACCTGCGGCCGCCAAAGATTGTTCTTAGATTATTTGATCAGGCCAACTTCGCGGAAGTAGCGCTCTGCACCAGGATGGAAGGGAACGGAACGACCGTTCACAACGGAACCTTCGCGCGAAATCGCAACATAAAGTGTTGATTGCGCTTTGAAGTCTTCGAAATTATCGAACACAGATTTCACAAGGTTATAGATCACGTCTTCGTCCGCATCAGCAGAGGCAACCAAAGTCGCAGGCAGACCCCAAGTGGTCAGCTCTTCGGTTTGACCACGGTAGGTGCCATTCGGAATGACAGAACGGCCGTAATATGGGAATTCTTCGATCATCGCGTCGATGGTCGCGTCATTCCAGTTCAATACGGATGCGTCGCATGTGTTGGTTGCTTCGGTGATAGAAGATGCAGTCACACCGGTGGTGTAAAAGAATGCATCGATCTTACCGTCACACAGCGCCTGAGCTTGCTCACGAGATGTCAGGCGTGTTGCTTGACCAAAGTGAGAGTCTACATCACTGCCATACCGCGAAAGTGCAAAGTTCATGGTTGCTTCGGTACCTGAACCCGCGTTGCCCACGTTGACAACTTTGCCTTCCAGATCAGAAAATTCTTTCAGGCCCAGATCTGCTCGAGAGACCAAATGTGCTGTGTCAACATGCAGCGAGAACAGGAAGCGCAGCTTATCGTTGGCACCGTTGCCTTCGAACTTTGATGTGCCGCGATAAGAGTGGTACTGCCAGTCCGCTTGCGCGATCGCTACGTCCATTTCCCCGGCTTGAATAGAGCGCAGGTTCGCAACAGATCCGCCCGTGGATTCAACGGTACAACGCACATTGTGGCCTTGCGCTTTGCGGCTTTTGTTCAGCACGTTGCAGATAAAGCCGCCTGTAGGATAGTAACCGCCGCCGATGCCCGCTGTACCGATGTTAACATATAGACGTTCTTGCGCGGAAACACCCGCCGCCATGGACATTGCCACACCGGCTGCCAGCGCGATTTTTGTAAGTCTACTCATGTTTTTCTCCCTTTGGTGAATGAGTATTCGTTTGATTCTAATTGGTTACATGTTGGGGTGGTCGCCTGCGCATAAACGCGGCCACTTCTTTTCTTGTTTCTTGAATATGTTGACGAGCGAGCCTGGTCGCCTGTTCCACATTGCCGTTCAGACAAGCGTCGACAATCAATTCATGATCTTTTTTGGGACGCTCCATGCCGTTGGCCTCGGTGACGACAAGTCGCAGCACCGGGCCAATCTTCACCTGAATATCTTCCAGCATGAACAACAACGAAGGATTGCCGCAGGGCTCGCAGAGCAACTGGTGAAATTCCTGGTTCAGCCTGCTCCAAGACGGAATATCTGGTGCTTGGGAATAGGCTTTGAGATTGTCCTGCAAAGCCTGAAGATCCGCCGCAATCATATTTGGCACGGCTTTTGAAATCGCCTGACATTCCAAGGCGGCCCGAATGTCGATCAAATCCAAAACTTCTTTGGCCGAAACGCCGCGCACAAATGCCCCTTTGTTTGGGCGCAGCAATACGAATCCTTCGGCCTCAAGGCGCTGCAAAGCCTCTCTGACTGGAACCTTACTTACCCCAAATTGCTTTGCGATCTCGCTTTGCCGCAAAGCGCTGCCTGCGGCGTACTCTGACGACAGAATAGAGGCCCTCAACGCCTGATAGATCGGCGTGGCTGCTCTTTGTGTTTCACTCTGCGCATTTTCTATCATTTGACCCCTCTTGGATTCCCTTCTTGCAAAACGTATACCATTTTGTCAATAAGGGATACGAAAAGGGCACACCTCTGCTGCCTCCAGGGTCCAAAGAAGAGACTATGTTTAATAATGAGCCGTAATTTTAAGAGGATCATCAGCGCAGAGTCGGACGCCTTGGCACCGTCATCGTGCAGTTTTGCTTTGATGATTCTTGCGTGCGCGATCATTCAAGCAGACTGGGCTTTTCAAGAATTCGCTAATCATCCTTAATAGAATGGCTAACCAGGAAATCGGTACGAGACACATGGCACCAAAAACCAAATTTGACGTTGCGATAATAGGCACGGGTATCATCGGCATATCCACGGCTTATTATTTGGCAAAGAACCATGGCATCAAAAATATCGCGTTGATTGACCGAGGTCAGCCCATGGAGTTCACTTCGGCCCAGTCAGGCGAAAACTATCGCAACTGGTGGCCGCATCCAGAGATGGTTGCCTTCACAAACCGCTCAATTGATCTGCTCGAAGACATCGCAACGGACAGTGGCAATCGCATCAATATGAACCGTCGAGGATATTCGTTGGTCACTCGCGAAACCAATATCGATGCGCTGGTGTCACAACTGCATGATGGATTGGGGGACACAGCCGACAGCTTGCTGCGCTATCACACCGATTCATCGGCACCCACCTATCAACGTCCGATCAAGCCGGATTGGCAGGGTGTGCCAAACGGGGTTGATATCCTTCAAAACCAAGACCTGATCAGATCCACTTTCCCATCCTACACCCAAGATGTGCAGACAATTATTCACATCCGCCGTGGTGGCGACATAAGCGGACAACAGCTTGGCATGTATATGCTGGAATATCTCAAGGAACAGGGTTTGACCCGTATCGTCGGAGATGTTGAAGGCATCAATCACACCGACGGCTATGCAATTTCGCTCTGCGGCGGCGAGATACCAGTTGTGCACGCTGAAAAGATTGTGAACGCGGCGGGACCGTTTGCCAAAGAGGTCGCCGAGATGCTGGGTGTCTCGCTTCCGGTGCATTGCACATTCCAACAGAAGATCGCATTTGAGGATCGCCAAAAAGCCATCCCGCGCACCATGCCCTTTACCATCGACTTAGACGGCCAAACCATCGACTGGTCAGATGAAGAACGAGAAATGTTGCTGCAAGAACCAGAATTCAGCTGGCTTGCCCAAGCAATGCCCGGCGCAGTGCACTGCCGTCCCGATGGCGGCGATAACGGCACCTGGCTAAAACTGGGTTGGGCCTTCAACGAAGAACCAACGCGCCCCAGCTGGACGCCCGAGCTGATGGACAATTACCCTGAAATCGTTTTGCGCGGCGCCGCGCGCCTAAACCCTTCACTCAAGGCCTATTATGGGCAGTTGCCACGCACCATGCATCATTATGGTGGCTATTACACCATGACCGAAGAAAACTGGCCATTGATTGGTCCAATGGGATCAGACGGCGCATTTATGAACTGCGCACTTTCCGGATATGGCACGATGGCAGCAACCGGTGCTGGCGAACTCTGTGCCGCCTGGGTCGCGGGCAGCGAACGTCCGGCATATGGCAAAAATTTCTCGATGGCACGGTATCAAGACACGGACTTTATGACCAAACTGCGCGCAAGCAACCGCGGTATTTTGTAAGGAAAAACAATGAAAACGATCCTTCTTATTGGCGCTGGTCGTATGGGCAGCGCAATGCTAAGCGGTTGGTTGAAGGGGCTAGATATGTCCGCTCACTTCATGGCCATTGATCCAAATAATAAGCCAAATATCGGCGATTTGGTCGAATATCCGCTTCCGGGCAAACAGTTCACCTATTTCAAAAGCCCGTCCGAGGTGCCCAAGCACATCAAGGCAGACGCGGTTATTCTGGCGACAAAACCGCAAATGGTGGCCGATGCTGTAAAATCCGTGCGGGCCTATGTTGGTCCAAATACGGTTTTGGCCTCTGTGGCAGCAGGGGTGCCGACCGAAACAATCAAAACAGCCATTCCTGGTCATCCGGCTGCGGTGCGCATCATGCCAAATATTGGGGCGATGGTTGGGCACTCTGTCAGCGCTGGCTTTGCTTCAGCCGAGGTCACGCCAGATCAGAAATCTTTGATTAATAAGCTTTTTGCAGCCATTGGTGTGTTCTCATGGCTCGCTTCCGAAGATGACCTACACACCGTCACCGCCCTGTCCGGCAGCGGCCCAGCCTATTATTTTGCGCTTTGCGAAGCGATGGTTGTTGCGGCGCAAGAACAAGGCTTGGCCGAAGAGGTCGCCAGAAATTTGGCAATTGGCACAATTGTTGCGGCAGGTCGGCTTTTGGAACAAACGCCTGATCCCACCCATCTGCGCAAAACGGTCACAAGCCCAAATGGCACCACGGCCGCTGGCCTTGAGGCCCTTGGCGAAGATGATGCGCTGGTGAAACTGGCCCAAAACACCATTAATGCAGCGCATAAACGATCGATAGAGCTGGCCTAACTGGTCGCCAAACCTCAAAGGAA